>JAAYEN010000257.1 GCA_012728775.1 Tissierellia bacterium | reverse complement strand
TTATCAAGTTAATACATTTAAGAATCTCTCATTTAATTCTTTTGTATAGTAGAATATGCCTTCTCCTGCTTTATCTGCAGTCCACTCTCTTAGTGGTACGTCTGGGAAGTATTCATATCCTCCAGCATATGTTTCAAGTCTATTTCCTGATGGGTCAAAGAAATAAATTGTTTGTCCTCTTGTGATACCATGTCTCATTGGCCCTGCGTCAATTTTAATGTCATATCTTGCCATAATATCTGCCGCTCTACCAATGTCATTCCAGCTTTCAAGTTTAAAGGATGCATGGTGAAGTTTTCCCGGCTCTGGGAAGTTTAGAAGGGCTACGTCATGGCCTCTAGTATTTCCACTTAACCAAGTACAGATATACGCTTCCTTATCTTCTGTATAAAGTACTTCAGTAATTGACATTCCCAATACATCTACAAACCAATTTACGCAATCTCCTTGGTTAGGTCCTGCAAGTAATGCATGATCGAATAATGTAGCTGCCATTCCTCTAGGTTCTTCGTCCCAAATTTTTGGGTTAAGAATCATCGGATGTTGTTCTGCTAATTCCACTTCGCTATACACTCCAATGGTATGACCATTTGGTAACTTAAACATATGTATAGTTCCAAATCCAGGTTGATCATTTACTTCGAATCTTTCGTAACCAAATAGTTCATCATTTTTCTTAACTACATCTGCCACTGTTTCTTCATTGTCTGCTTTAAAGCACATAAAATCAATTCCAGGTGAATCAGCTTCTCTTAATACGAAAGAGTGATGGTCGAATTCGTCATAACCTTTCATCATAACTCTGTCATCGCCAATTTTGCCCATGTTGTTTAAACCTAGTCTGTCGTGATAAAATTCTACACTTTCTTCTAGATCCAATACTCTAATTTGGAATAATCCTGCTCTTAAAATACCTGTTAATGCCATTTTCTTCCTCCTAAATTAAATTAACTATTTTTTAATCCTACATACTCTATTGTCATGTCACTTTTTGGAAAAACTCTACAACCTAGAGCATATCCTTCTTTTTCTTCCTCTTCTGAGACTTGCTTTCTGCTCATTTTCTTAGTAGTGTATTCGCCACTTGAAATTTTAATTCTACATATTCCACAACCACCGCCACAACAGCCATTCATAGAATGTTTACTATTATATCTAGCAACACCTTGGACTATGTGTTCACCTGGCAGCAAGTCAATGTAAATGTTTTCATTCGAAATAAAAATTTTATACGACTCCAAGTTACCTCCTTAATTCCTTGCGACATTCTCGCACGATGTTCTAATTTGTATAAATATAGTATACTTCTAGATGTTATTTTTGTCAACATATATTTGCATGTTTTTGAAAATTTTTAAATATTTTTTTCATATTATTTACTAATCTAAATTACAAAAATATGTTGACTAAAAAGTGGAGTTAAGAAGGGATTTCTCCCTCCTTAAATATTTATTTTTTCTTAGCTATCTCTGCAGCAATTTCATACAACCAATCCTCTTGGCCACCTACTGCTTCTCTTCTTCCTGCTTCTAGAATAATTTCTCTATAGTCTACTCCAAAGCGTTCTTCTGCTCTTTTAGCATGGAGCATAAAGCTGGAATATACTCCTGCGTATCCTAGCATAAGTGGATCTTGAATTTTTGGCAAGTTTACGCCGTATTGGGACACTACCGGTTGCAAAACTTGGGTCGCTGCGTCCATCGTTTTGAAAAAGTCTGCGTTAATATCGTAGCCTGATTTTCCCATTACTCCTACTAACATTTCTGTTGCCGTATTGCCTGCTCCTGCTCCTAATCCTCCTAAGGATCCGTCTATATAAGTTGCTCCTGCTTCTAGAGCTGCTAGAGAGTTTCCAATTGCTAATCCTAGATTATTATGGGAGTGAAATCCTACAGGTATGCTTAGGTTTTCTCTTAATGCCGTTATCTTTGCTGTTACGTCATTTGGAAGCATAGCTCCTGCTGAATCTGTAGCATACACGATGTCCGCTCCATAGCTTTCCATTTTTTTAGCTTCTTCTACTACCCTATCTACAGGTGCTCTATGTGCCATCATCAAAAATCCTACAGTAAGATATCCCATTTCTTTTGCTTTTTCTATGTGTTCCATAGATATATCTGCTTCTGTTACGTGGGTTGCTACTCTTACTACTCTCGCTCCATATTCATATGCTTTTTGCATATCTGGAACCGTGCCAATTCCCGGCAATAATAGTACTGCAATTTTTGCATTTTTAACTACGCTACTGGCTGCTTTGATTAAATCCATATCGGATTCTTTGGAGAAACCGTAATTAATGGTAGAACCGGTTAGTCCGTCTCCATGGCCTAGTTCTATTATATCTATTCCCGCTTCATCTAGTGCTATTACTACTTTTTTTACATCTTCAACACTAAATTGATGTTTTACTGAATGATTTCCATCTCTTAAGCTGGTGTCTGTTATTAAAATTTTTCCCATTATTTCACCCCTAAGATTTGTTTTGCTTTTTGTTCTGCTATTTTTATAGCTGCGGAATTAATTATATCTAGGTTTCCAGAATAAACTGGTAGATAATCTCCTAGCCCTTCTACTTCTACTATTAGCATAACTATATCGTCGTCTTCGTATTTTAGTACAGGCTCCATTCTGAATCTTGTGCCGGGTACATAGGATTTTACTAATTCCAGTCTATCTTGTAATGCCTTTTCAATTTTTTCCATATCTACGTCTCTAACTCTTGCGTAGATAGTGTTAGACATATAAATTGGTGGTTCTGCAGGATTTAGTATTATCAATACCTTCGCTGTATCTGCTCCTCCCACATCTATAATGGCATCCCTTGTAGTCATGGTAAATTCGTCTATATTTGCTCTAGTTCCTGCTCCTGCTGATTTTGAGCTAATTGAAGATACAATCTCTGCATAGTAAACATCTGCTACTTCATTTATAGCCGCCACAAATGGTGTAGTTGCTTGTCCTGCACAAGTTACTAAGTTTACATTATCTAGTTTCAATAGTTCCTCGTCTAGATTAACTGCTGGTATACTGTACGGTCCTACTGCTGCTGGAGTTAAATCCAAAGTAAACTTTTGCTTTTCTTTTAAAAGTGGTGCGTGAACCAAATGAGCATTTGCACTTGTACAGTCAAACACTATTGGAATATCATCTCTTTCTAATATTGCATGAACTCCATCTGTAGATGTGGGAACTCCCATGCCCTTTGCATGTTGGATTCCTTTAGAGTCTCTAATATTTACTATTAATTCTGGATGTAAATACTCACTTCTTTGCAATTTATAGAGTAAGTCCAATCCTATATTACCAGGGCCAATAACCCCTACTTTTACTTTTTCCATTGTTATCCTTTCCTTTCTCTATAGTCCAAGGGGCCACATTACTAAGAATGGCATATAGATTATTACAATTAATGCTAATATCATGGCAATCCAAAACGGAATTACCTCTCGAATTAGATCTTGAATGGGCACATTATAAGTTCTAGTTGTAGTAAATAATACTGTACCAAATGGCGGAGACATTTGTCCTATTGCCAAGTTAGTTGCTATCATAATACCGAAGTGAATTGGGTCTACTCCAACACTTGTTAACAATGGAAATGCTATTGGTACTACAATATATTGGATAGCTGCTGATTCCATAAACATTCCGGCAAATAGTATTATTAGATTAACTAACAATAACAACATATTTTTACCATATCCGCCCCCAATAGTTGCTTCCATGATATTTTGTGGCAATCTTACATAAGTCATAACCCATGCAAAAAGTGATGCTCCTGCAATAATAATCATAATTGCCGCATTGGAAAGAGCTGACTTATAGAAAATCCCTGGCAAATCTGACCATTTCATTTCTTTGTAAATATAAATACCTATGATTATTGAATATACTACTGCTACTACTGCGGATTCTGTTGGTGTAAATACACCTGCAAAAACTCCACCTACTATAATAAAAGGAGTACCTAATGCCCAAAGAGAGTCTATTAGTGCTTTAGCTCCAGTTAATTGATTTTCTTCACCTCGTAAATATTCTTCAGGTAGTTCATCTATTATAATTTCACCCGACCTTATTTTTTCTCCTTTAGCTTTATATCCTCTTTTCTTGGATATAAAATAAGTCGGGATCATTAAAAATATTCCTACGATTATACCTGCTGGAAATCCAACTTTGTATAAGGATGATACTGATGCTCCAGTTATAGTTGCATATACTATAAAAGCAATACTAGGAGGTATAACTATCCCTAAAGGACTTGCTGTAGATACTATAGCCGCACTAAACGCCTTATCATACCCATCTCTTAAAAATCCATAATACATTACTCCACCAATCGCTGCCGCAGTAGCTATACCCGATCCAGAAATAGCAGCAAAGAACATACATGATATTATCGCTACAATTCCTACACCGCCGTGTACATTACCTACTAGTTTTGAAGCCATATTTACTATACGTTTAGCAATTCCACCGCTGTTCATTAAATCCCCAGCAAGTATAAAAAACGGAACTGCTAAAAGTGACGTGGTATCTATACCAGCGAACATTTTTTGAATTACTACTACAAGATTAATTCCTTCAGAGTATCCAAATATAATTGATGCTAATCCAACTGATGTAACAATTGGAGCACCTATTAATAGAAAAATTCCTGCTAATAAAAATAATAAACCAGCACCCATTATTGGACCTCCTTTCCTATATTGAATAAATCGACTAAGATAAACATAATTGCATTAAAAACTAAAATTATATAAGATATTGGGAAGATTGAATATACCAACTTCATTGGAATTCTCATATTAGTTGAAATTTGAGTACCTGCTAAATCCATAAATTGAAGTCCTAATACAATAGATATGCCGAAAAAAGTTATAGTCAAAATGTTTTGTATAAGTAATAAGTATTTTAGTTTATCTTGTGGTACTACAGATTCTAATGCACTTACATTTACATGACCATTTTTTCTTGCAAGAACTGCTGCTCCTAACACAACCATCGCTACGTCTACATATCTAACAAACTCCTCAGACCAGTGTAAACCTGATGAGAAAAAGTATCTCGAAATAATTTGTGAAGAATATACGACAGTTATTAAAGCAAACATTACTATCAATATATATTTGCTTATTTTGTTAACTAAATCGTTAATTGTTAATAGAATTTTCATAATTTTCTCCTATAATATGGCTATATTGCCAGATAAACTGGCAATATAGCCATTTAATATTCTTAAATTAGTAATCTAAAGTCTGAATAGCATCTATGAAAGTTCCGCTATGAGATTGTAGATATTTTTCGTATACTGGTTGAACCTTTTCTTGGAATGCTGCCTTGTCATTAACTTCGTTAAATTCCATTCCTTTTCCTATTAATTCTTGTTTAACTTCATCTTCATTTGCTCTTTGTTCAGCGCCTGATTCTAGTGCTGCTTCTAAAGCTGCTGTTCTGAATATTTCTTGATCAGCTTCATCCATTCCATTTAATAAATTGGTATTCATTTGAAGTGCTGCAAAAGCAAAGAAGTGACCAGTTTCTGATACATATTTTTGAACTTCGTTCATGTTATAGTCTCTAATTGTAATTAAGGTATTTTCGTGAGCGTCAATTGTTCCTTGTTGTAGAGCAGTAAATACTTCTCCCCAAGCCATAGCTTGTGCGTTTGTACCTAATGCATTGAATGTATCTAGATATACTTCTGATTCTGCAACTCTTATCTTTAAACCTTCAATATCTGCTGGTTCATAAATAGGTTTTATATTACTTGCAACGTGTCTGAATCCTCTAGGCATAAATGATAATGTTGACATTCCTACGCTATCTGTTAATTTATACAATTCTGATGCTGCATCAGAATTTAAGAACGCTTCAACGTGTTCCCAACTTAGGAACAGGTAAGGAAGATCTTGTACTGCCATTTCTTGCACGAATTGATTTATATCTGATGCAGTAATTACAGTCAGGTCGATATTTCCAATTTGTAGAGATTCCATCAATTCTCTATCAACGCCCAATTGTCCTGCAGGATAGATATCAATTGTATATCTTCCATCGGATGCTGCTTCAACTTTGTCTTTAAAAAGATTTGCAAAGTTATCATATGCAGTTCCAGGAGGTGCTATATGACCTAATTTAAGTACTTTAGCTTCCCCATTTGAACTTGAACTTTCTGTAGTTGTAGTTTCTGTATTTGTTGTTCCTCCACCACCGCCACACGCTGTTGTAAATACTGCAAATGCTAATACTAAACTAATTAGTATAAAATGTTTCTTTTTCATAATAAATCCCCTTATTTTTAAATTTTTATTCGAATTTAACTTTTAATACTCCAAATTCTCCGTAATCACACGAGAATTCATCTCCACTTACTGCTGGAATAGCCGCTGATAATGCTCCTGCTAAAATAATATCCCCAGCATTTAAGGTAACTCCATAATTTCCTAAACTTCTTGCTAGCCATAACACTGCATTTGCTGGATCCCCTAAAACAGCTGATCCATTTCCAGAATTAATCACTTCTCCATTTTTTGAAAGAGTCATTTCAATTTCTTTCAAATCTACTTTCTCAGGATCGATTTTAATATCTGATAATAAATACATTCCACATGATGCATTATCCGCCACAGTATCTACTATGGTTAATTTCCAATCCTTAATTCTGCTTCCTACGATTTCTAAAGCTGGCACTACATATTCTGTCGCTTCATATACATCTTCTATAGTAGCTCCATCTTTCAAATCTTCTTTAAGGATAAATGCAAGTTCTCCTTCTACTCTAGGTTGTAAGATTTCATCTTTTTTTACAGTATTGTTTTCAATTTCCATGCTATCATATAAAAATCCAAAATCAGGAGTATCTACCCCTAGAGATTCTTGCATTGCTAGAGAAGTCAATCCAATTTTTTTACCAGTTATGACATTCCCTTCAGCAAGTTTTTTATCCACATTTAATAATTGAATTTCATAAGCATCATCTACAGTTAGACCCTCGTAAACCTTAGTTATTTGCTCTATAGGTTCTCCTGTTTTATCTGCTTGATATAATTTTTCAGCTATTTCGACATTTCTTGTCATTTCTTTAGCTCCTTATAATGATAGAGGGACACATTTGTGTCCCAAAAGTTTATTCTCTAGTTACAAAGTTTTTAACTAATGTTGCAAATTCATCTGATTTTTCTATTTGTGTCCAGTGTCCACATCCTCCGAAAACGTGTAATTCTGCATTTTCTAAAAGATTAATTAATCTATAAGAATTTGAAATTGGAATTACTAAGTCTTCTCTACCGTGAACTATTAGTGCTTTGTTCTTAACTTTTTTAATCTCTTCATCTGGGAAAGATAAGTCGTCTACACTTCTTTGTCTTGGTGCTGGGAACATAGAGCTAAATGCTTCTTGGAATCCAGGCTCTATACTTGCTTCATATCTTACATTTGCCAATTCTTCGTTAGCATATTTTTTGTTGTAAGTGAATAAGTCTAACATATTAAGCATATTTTCTGGTGATGGTTGATATCCCCAAACTTCGTTTAATCCATAAGATATATCCCATTCTACTCCCATAGGTCCCATCATTATGATTTTTCTTACTCTTTCTGGATGATTGATTACTACTGATAAAGCTAAAGAACCTCCAAATGAGTTTCCTACAAAATCTGCTTGCTCAATTCCTAATGCATCCATAAAGTCTATTATTTGTTTTGTCCAAAGTTCTCTACCGTATTTAACATCTGTAGGTTTTGAAGAATATCCAAACCCTATCATGTCAGGCGCATAACAGTGAGCTACTTCTGCTACTTGTGGAAGAACTAATCTCCAATTTGCATAAGCTGAAACCCCTGGTCCTGATCCATGGATAAAAATTAATGGAAATCCTTCACCTTGCTCTAAATAATTTGTTGTAAATTCTCCTGTTTGTACACTGTTTTGAATTTCTGGTCTTGACATTTTTTCCTCCTCGAATTCTTAATAACTTGATAAATTTAGTCTTTCTCTTACTTAATTAATTAGCAATTTCT
>JAAYEN010000009.1 GCA_012728775.1 Tissierellia bacterium | reverse complement strand
TGTTAGGCATTTTCTATATGCTGGACAACGGGACATATCGCTTTTGTTATTCTGTATTGTTGATTATACGATATCATGTTGTGGAATCTTTTTTGGGGATTTGCATTTGGAATATGTCCCCTACGAAGGCGTAGCTCAAACTTTTCACTTTTAACTTTTCACTTTTAACTTTACAAATAAAATATATAATCGTTGTAAGGGGCATATTCAACGCATTTTACAATTGACAATTTTCAGTAGGTGTGTAATAATGAAAATAATTTCAATAGGAGAGTGCATATGAAATGAAAAAAATTAGAATATTAAGTCTTTTATTGGTTTTGGCATTACTTTTTACAGCGTGTGGAGGAAACAATCAAGCACAAGAAACTCCACCAGCTACTGAAGAAGCTGCTACTGAAGAAACTACAACAGAAGCCCCAGCTACTACAGAAGCACCTGCAGGAGATGCAAAAACTGATATCGTAATAGCAACAGCTGTTGATTTTATTACGATGGATCCATTAGATACTAACGATACATTATCAGGTGGATTACAAAGAGCTATGATGGAAGGTCTTTATGGTTTTGACCATGAAATGAACTTAGTACCACTTTTAGCTGAAAGCTATGAGTCTAACGATGATGCAACTGAGTTCATATTTAAATTAAGAGAAGGAGTTAAGTTCTCTGACGGAACTGACTTTAATGCTGACGCTGCTATAATCAATTTAGACAGAATGGCAGATCAAACTCAAGGTTTAAAGA
Organism: Tissierellia bacterium; assembly: GCA_012728775.1. Next base: position 5,091 of record JAAYEN010000009.1, on the reverse strand, counting down.
GAAACAGTTTGTTCAGTATTATTGCAACAAATGAAAAAGTTGATGATTATACTGTTAAAATTACTTTAAGTGAACCTTTTGGAGCATTTGTAAATACTATGGCTCATCCAGCTGCATTATTTATCAGCCCAAAAGCATTAGAAGAACACGGTAACGAAGTATCTCAAAATCCTGTAGGAACAGGTAGATATACTTTCGATAGCTGGACACCAGGGGAAAAATTAACTATAAATGCTAATCCAGATTACTGGGGTGGCGCTCCTGATTTTACATCTATAACTTTTAGACCTGTTGTAGAAAACGGAACTAGAATCTCTATGCTTCAATCTGGAGATGCGGACTTTATATTCCCAGTTCCTACAGAGCACATTGCAGCACTGGAAAATAACCCTGATATCACTGTTACTACTATTCCTTCTATTATTACTAGATGGATAACATTGAATACAGCTAAAGAACCTTTTACTGATGTTAGAGTTAGACAAGCATTGAACTACGCTTTAGATAAAAATGCTTATGCACAAGTTGTTTATAACGGATATGCTGACGAAGCTGTATCTCTTATAGCTCCAAATGTTCAATTCCATAAGGCACAAACACCTTATACTTATGACGTTGAAAAAGCTAAAGCTCTATTGGCTGAAGCTGGTTATCCTGATGGTTTTGAAACTACTTTGTGGTCAAGTAACACTACCACAAATATCAAAGCTACTCAATTTATTAAACAACAATTAGAAGCTATTGGCGTTACTGTAAATGTACAAAATATGGAAATTGGTACTTTGGACCAAGAAGTTACAGGTTATCCTGTGGGAACTCCTGGGGACCAAGTTGGAGTAGAAATGTATGTTATCGGTTGGTCACCATCTACTGGTGATGCAGACTGGGGTCTAAGACCTTTGGCAGCTACAGAATCTTTCCCACCAGTATCTTATAATATTTCTTACTACAGCAATCCTGAGTTTGACACAGCTATCCAAGATGCTCTTCAAACTGCAGATCCAGCTGAAAGAGAAGAAGCATATGATAGAGCTCAAAAAATTGTTTGGGAAGATGCTCCAAGTATTTTCTTAACTGTAGATCAAACTTCTTTCGCTTCTAGAAACAACATTGAAGGAATTGTTAATTTACCTGATGGTTCTCTAGACGTATCTCAAGGTAAAATTGTAAAATAAAGATTGTTTACTTGGTAAATAATTTGTAAATTTGACGCTTATTTATTAAGACCCCAATTAAACTATAGATTTATCTATGGTTTAATGGGGCTTTTCTATTAATACAAATAGTATTTGGAGGTGAGCAATGTTTCGTTATGTACTAAAAAGACTTTTAGCTGTTATTCCCACTTTAATTTTAATATCTATTTTTGTCTTTAGTTTTGTAAGACTAATTCCTGGAGACCCTGCTAGAAGGGTAGCTGGTGTGGATGCAACTTTGGAAGATATAGAGATGATTAGAGAATCTCTGGGTTTAAACAAGCCTGTATTAGACCAATACAAAGATTATATGTTAGGATTGTTACAAGGAGACTTAGGAACATCTTTAAAAACCAAAAGACCTGTTACTTATGAAATAGGTTTAAGATATATGAATACTGTAAGATTAACCTTAGCTAGTTTATTTTGGTCTGTAATTATTGGAATACTCATAGGTGTGGTTTCGGGGAAAAATCGGAGTAAAATTCAAGACTATGCTGGTATGACTTTTGCAGTTTCAGGGATTTCAATTCCCTCTTTTTGGTTAGGCTTAATACTAATACAGATTTTTGCAGTTAAACTTAGGTGGTTCCCTACTATCGGTGCAGAACATGGGTGGAGAAGTTTAGTTTTACCTTCTTTAACTTTAGGAGCTAGCGTAGCTGCTATTATCGCTAGATTTACTCGTTCTTCCATAATCGGAATATTAAAAGAAGATTATGTTAGAACAGCCAGAGCAAAAGGACTAAAAGAAAATAAAATTATTTGGAAACACGTTTTTAGAAATTCCATGATCGCCGTTGTTACTGTGGTAGGTTTGCAATTTGGGTTTTTACTTAGTGGTTCTGTAGTTACGGAATCTGTATTTGCTTATCCTGGACTAGGGAGTTTACTTATCGACTCAGTAGGATTTAGGGATTATCCTACTTTGCAGTCTTTGATTTTGATTTTTTCCCTACATTTCGTTTTAATAAACTTACTTGTGGATTTAATTTACGCAGCTTTAAATCCTGAAATAAAACTAAAGTAGAAAGGAGAATTTATTATGGTTAAAGATATTACAGAAGTAAATGATGACAAAATAAGGACTCCTTTTAATGAATTCGTCAGAAAGTTTAAAAAACAAAAGACAGCAATTATTGCTTTAGTTTTTATAGTACTTTTAGTCGTTTTTTCTATATTTGGCGAGGCGATAGTTCCTTTTGGAGTTGATGAATATGATTATCTTCACGTTTTAGAAGGTCCATCAGAAGCCCATATATTTGGAACAGATGAATTTGGGCGAGATATTTTCAGCAGAGTAATTTTGGGAGCGAGAATTTCCCTTTTAGTAGGAGTCTCTTCTGTAACCGTTGGAGCAATTGTAGGTACATTTTTTGGACTTTTAAGCGGATATTATGGCGGATTTATTGATAGTATGGTAATGAGAGTTTCTGATACTTTATTCGCCTTTCCTGGTACAATCTTAGCCATCGGTATAATGGCAATATTAGGTCCTGGAATCTCTAACGTAGTTATAGCTGTGGCAGTTTTCGGCGCCCCCTCCTTCGCCCGTATAGTGCGAAGTAGTACTTTGACACAAAAGGAATCCGTTTATGTTCAAGCTGCAAAAAATTTAGGAGCCAGTGATTTTAGAATTTTGTTTAAACACATTCTTCCTGGTGCACTTCCTGAAATAATCGTATACTATACTATGAATATTGGTTCTTCCATACTTACAGCTTCTAGTTTGAGTTTTTTAGGAATGGGAGCACAGGCTCCTAGTCCAGAATGGGGACTTCAATTGAGTACAGGAAGAGCTTATGTTGGTTTAAACTGGCATATGACATTTTTTCCTGGGTTAGCAATATTTCTGACTGTTCTCTCCTTTAATCTATTGGGAGATGGACTTCGTGATGCCCTAGATCCAAAATTGACACAGTGAGAAAGGAGAAAAATATGAATGAACTAAATCCTGATGTTTTATTGGAAGTAAAAAATCTTCATACTTACTTTTTTACTGATAACGGAGTTGTAAAATCTGTAGAAGGTGTCAACTTTGATTTAAAAAAAGGCTCTACTTTAGGAATCGTTGGGGAATCTGGTAGTGGCAAGAGTGTAACTGCCCTTTCTATTATGAGTTTATTATCAGGAACTACTGGAAAAGTTGTAGATGGAAGTATTCTTTTAGAAGGCAGGAATCTAGTAGATTTAAACGATGAAGAAAAAAGAAAACTTCGTGGCAAAGAAATAGCCATGATTTTTCAAGAGCCTATGACTTCTTTAAATCCTGTTTTGACCGTTGGAGAACAGATAACTGAAGCTATAATTGAACATTTAAAAATCAGTAAAAGTGAAGCTATTGAACGTACCATAAAAATCTTGGAAGAAATCAGTATTCCAAGAGCAGAAAAAATTATTAATGAATATCCTTTCCAGCTCTCTGGTGGTATGCGACAAAGGGTTATGATAGCTATGGCTTTAGTATGTAATCCAAAAATTCTAATCGCCGATGAACCTACAACCGCACTAGATGTTACTATCCAAGCTCAAATTCTAGATCTCATTGGAAGATTGAAAGAAATTGCAGGAACTTCTGTTATATTTATTACCCACGACTTGGGAGTTGTTGCAGAAGTTTGTGATGAGGTTATAGTAATGTATTGTGGCAGAGTAGTAGAAAGTGGAGATGTATTTTCATTATTTAAAAATCCAAAACATCCATATACAAAAGGTCTTATCAACTCTATTCCAAAATTAGGAGAACATGTGGAAATACTAGAATCTATTCCTGGAAATGTTCCAAACCCTAAATACATGCCACATGGTTGTAAATTTGAGCCTAGATGTATCCACGCCATGGATATTTGTAAAGAAGAAGAACCGCCTTATTTCAACTACCCCAATGGCCAAAGTAGTAGATGTTGGTTGTGTAAAGACGAATGTGGGGGTGATGATTAATGGCTGATGTTTTATTAAAAGCTGTGGATTTAAAAAAATATTTTCCTGTGAAATCCGGAATTCTAAATAGAAAAATCCAATATGTGAAGGCTTTAGACGGGGTGAATTTTGAAGTTTACCAAGGGGAAGTTTTCGGAATAGTAGGTGAATCTGGATGCGGTAAATCCACTTTAGGTAAAGTAATATGTAATTTGGAAGAAAAAACCAGTGGAGAAATTTATATTGGTGACCAAGAAATTTCCTCTTTGAATAAAAGAGAAATGCGAGACCTTCGTAAAAAAATCCAAATGGTATTCCAAGACCCTTATGCTTCTTTAAACCCTAGAATGTCTATTAGAGATATAGTGGCAGAACCATTGATAATACACAAATTAGCCCAAGGAAAAGAAGAAATAGATAAAAAAGTGGTGGAGTTTTTGCGAATGGTAGGATTGGATTCCTATCACGCCCAAAGATATCCCCATGAGTTCAGCGGTGGACAACGACAAAGAATTGGGATCGCTAGAGCTTTGGCAGTAAATCCAGAAATTGTTATCGCTGACGAACCAGTTTCTGCCCTAGACGTTTCAATTCAATCACAAGTTTTAAATCTATTGACCGAGTTAAAAAGGGATTTGAATTTGACATATATCTTTATTGCCCACGATTTAAGTGTTGTAGAACATATTAGCGATAGAATTGGCGTTATGTATTTGGGTAATTTTGTGGAGATTGCAGATAAGTACGAACTGTATAAAAACCCACTACATCCATATACCCAAGCCCTACTTTCAGCCATTCCAATAGCAGATCCAACCTCCAAGAAGGAAAGAATTATTCTAAAAGGTAGTATTCCAAGCGCATTAAATCCACCTAGTGGCTGTAAATTCCACACTAGATGCCGTCACGCTATGGATATATGCAAAATTGATGTTCCACAGAAAAAAGAAGTAGGAGAAAATCATTTCGTATTTTG
>JAAYEN010000260.1 GCA_012728775.1 Tissierellia bacterium | reverse complement strand
TATAGCAAAAGTGAATTTGAAGATATTCTAGAAGAAGTCAATTTGACAGAATATTTTGGTGATATTAGTCTTGAGGAATTTATAAATTTATTTTTTTAGCTTTCAATTAAAGACGATTTAAAAAATTGTAGGTGCCCTTTGTAATAGCACCTACAATTTTTATTTTCAAATAATATTGTACCTATATAATTTTCTATAAAGGGTTGATAAGTTCATCCCCAACTTTTCTGCTATTATCTGCTTTCCATTCGTTGAATACCCATATTCTTTTAAATATTCAATCAATACACTTTTTTCAAAACTTTCCGTCAACTCTTTAAGGTTTTTATCCCTTTCGATGTAATTACTAGACATCTCCACTTCAATATCTTTTCGATTGTTCAAGTTAAAAGATCTAGGCAATAGGTCAGCAGAAATTACTTTTTCTTCAGATATATTTACCAAAAATTCTATAATATTTTCCAGTTCTCTAATATTTCCACTCCAATTGTGATTACAAAATATATCTTGGAGTTCCTTCGAAAACTCTTTCGTTCCTTTGTTAAGCTTCAAACAGTAATGTTCCAACTTGTTTTTTGCAATTAAGTGAATATCCTCTCTGCGTTCTCTTAAAGGTGGAATATTTATGGGTATGACATTTAATCTGTAATACAAATCTTCTCTAAATGTATTATCTCCAATCATCTCTTCCAAATTTTTATTAGTGGCAGTTATCAATCTAAAATCTACGTCGATTTTCTTACTTCCGCCCAATCTCATAAAAGATCCATCTTGCAATACTCGGAGCAATTTCGGCTGTAAATGCAGTGGAAGATCACCTATTTCGTCTAGAAATAGTGTTCCACCATTTGCTAGTTCAAACCTGCCAATTTTCCCCGTGTTGCTAGCATCAGTAAAAGCTCCTTTTTCATATCCAAATAGTTCACTTTCCAATAAGTTTTCAGGAATAGATGCACAATTTATCGCAATGAACATATTATTTTTCCTAGAAGATGAGTTGTGAATAGCTCTGGCAAATAGTTCCTTTCCCGTTCCACTCTCCCCCCTAACCATTACGGAAGAATCCCCTGGCGCAATTTGTTTCGCTAGATGTATGGTGCTTTTTAAGACATAGCTATTTCCTAAAATTTGTTCAAAGCTAATGGTATCCTTGTTTTCCAAAATATCATAGGCATTTTTTAAAACCTTGGAGTATTTTGATAATTCAAATAAATAACTTTTTATATCTTCGTCTACCTTGTTTTCGATAACCTTAACCATAAATTCATTGTCGGTATTGGTAAGTTTAGATTTAAGGGGTAAAATTCGTTTTTTATCCATATCTGTAACGCTAATATTTTCAAATATATTATAGATTTTTTGTTCTTTAATATTTATAAAGCTCGTTTTCAACAATTTCAGCGCTTCCTCATTTACACTGGTAATTCGTAGATTCTCATCTGTAATTATGATTCCGTAGTCTAGTGAATTAATTAAGTTTTTCATTTCCTTGTTTTTTAGATAGAGATCTCCAATGGTGTTTTCGTAATTTAAATTTCCAGCTAATAAATCACTTAATTTTTCTAAAAAAGTATTCACCGCTTCATAGTTACTGTATATGTAGTCCTTTTCAGCTTCATTAAATGCAATCAGCCCCATGACACCTAGTAAGTCTCCATTATTTGAAACGATAGGATACCCCACAGTAGCCAACTCCTCGCAGATGTCCACTGATTTACAATTTTTGCACTTTTCTTTTTCTACTAGGCTATCTAAAGTGTTTAACTTGTCGTTTTCAAGTATCATGGAATAATAACACCCATCTGGTAGTCTAGTTCCTATCTGAGATTTATATTTACCTGTAGCAGCTATCCTCTCTAGATTAGTATTAACTACTGTTACATCTACAGAAAGTATCGCACTTACTGCTTCACATACTTCTTGCACTGAATATTTTATACGATCAATTTTATTTATCACACTATCACCTCCTCCCATGATAATATACATTTCTTATAAATGCAAAATTAAATTCTCATTTTTGCAAATATGAGAATTGGTTTTGTCTCAAAGGGCTTAAAATCGCAAACATTTATTGGCATCTTTCTTGCTTAATATATTAGTATCGTAATAAATTTTTACATAAGGAGGATATTATGAAAAAGAAAGG
>JAAYEN010000015.1 GCA_012728775.1 Tissierellia bacterium | reverse complement strand
GTTGATATTCTTCGATTAGCATCCTTGCTATCTTACTCATCTTTGTCTCGGGTCTTTTCCTTGCCATAAAAATTCCTCCTGATTAAGTTTATTCTATCTTAATCAGGAGGAACTTCATACACAAACTATTTTACAGTCTCGCTTCTTTTATTATATTTACTATCTCTCGATATAGAGATTTATTTTTATTAGACCAAGATCTTTCAATTTTTTTTGCCTCTTCTATACTATCAGCAGTAAAATTCATAGAAAAATGTTCATCTAAATCTCCTGTAATTGTCAACTTGACAATACACTTTCCATTTTCTAATGGTACAATTTGAAATTCCCTTAAATCAATTGACTTAGAGTCCTCAGAGAATATATCGTCAATTAGCATCTTTACATCTTTATCTATAGTTTCTTCTAGAAGTTCTAAGGCTTGTATCGCAAAATCAGTTAACTTGACTTCAGGACCTTGCCATTTTTCAATGAAGTTAGATGAGCTTAGCTCACTAAAATATTCTACAAATTCAAAGTAGTTCATCAATTCGAATTCCAATATCAAATTAGATAAATTATTATAAGTCATAGTAAATTTAGATTTCTTTATGATATACAATATCATCAGTTTTTCTTTTGCAATTTTTGAATGAAATGAGTTTTCCATAAGTTCCTCCCATTGAAATTATATCATAATAATATATAATTAAGTAACAAAATGAAAGGTGAAATTATGAAATATAACTTATTAGCTGATAAATACGATGCATTAGTTTATGATGTTGACTACGATAAAATTGCAGATTTCTATAAAAATATTATAAGAAAATACGATATTCAAGTTAGAGATATTTTAGAACTAGGTTCTGGCACGGGAAATATTACCGAAAAATTTATTGGGTATAATATATTTGCTATTGATATTTCAGATGAGATGCTCAGTGTTGCAAGGGCAAAGTTTCAGGGGAGAAGAAATGTGTCTATGTTCAATATGGACATTAGAAATTTTCAATTCAACAAAAGATTTGATTTATGCATTGCAAGCTTGGATGTCATTAACTATATACACAAAGAAGAAGATATCAAAAAGATATTTCAATTGACATTTGATCACTTAAAAGGCGATTCATTATTTATTTTTGATATTAATAGCAAGTATAAAATTGAAAACTATATTGGAAACAACGTTTTTACTGATGAAGTTGAGGATGTCGTCTATATTTGGCAAGGAAACTACAATGAAAAGACCAAAATTAATGAAAACTTATTGACCTTTTTTATTAAAGATGAGAAAGATAAATACGATAGGTTTAGTGAAGTCCATGCAGAAAAAGCATATGACGAAATCATCATTAAGAACATGTTGATTGAGGTAGGTTTTGATGAAGTCGAATTATTTGATGACTTTACTTTAAAAACTACAAACGAGAATTCTTTAAGAATTTCTTTTGTTGCTTATAAGAAGGGAGAATAGAATGTCAGATTATTTAATAAGAGGAATTGAAAAAAACGGGAAGTTTAAATTTGTTGGTGCAAAAACTACCGAGTTAGTAAATGCCGCTAGAAAGGCACATGAAACATCAGCGAGTGCATCGGCAGCACTCGGAAGAACACTTACTGCAGGCGCATTGATGAGTATTCAATTAAAAAATCCAGATGATTCATTAACTTTAATCATTTCTGGAAATGGAATTGGCGGAAATATACTTGTTTCAGTTAACAATAAAGGTGAAATCAAAGGGTATATTGACAATCCCAAAGCTGATTTGCCATCTAATAAAAACAACAAATTAGATGTAGCAGGAATAGTTGGAAATATTGGATATGTAAAAACGATAATGGACCTAGGGATGAAAGAACCTTACGTCGGCCAATCTCAAATTGTCAGTGGAGAAATTGCAGAAGATATTGCAAATTACTATTTGACTTCTGAACAAGTAAATAGTGCAGTGGCATTAGGAGTTTTAGTAGATACAAACCTATCTATAATAAATTCTGGGGGTTATTTGATTCAACTATTGCCAGGCGCAACTGATGAAGATATAACTAAACTTGAAAATGCAATAACGTCAAAACCAAATGTAACAGACTTGATGAAAGAATATGAAGACTTCCAAGAATTGTTAACATATCTATTAGAAGATTTCGAATTGGAGATATTAGAAAAATCAAATATAGGTTGGAAGTGTAACTGTTCTAGAGAAAGAACACTAGAGATGCTAAAGACTATAGGGATAGAAGAATTGGAATCAATTATAGAAGAAGACGGCGGAGCAGAAGTAGTATGCCAGTTTTGCAACGAAAAATATCAGATTTCAAAAAAAGAGTTGGAACAATTATTAATAGAAGTAAAAGAAAATCACACCAATGAATAATTCACTGGTGTGATATTTTAAAGAGCTCTCTCTACTTTTCCTGATTTTAAACATTTTGTACAAACATTAATTCTCTTAGTAGTACCGTCAACTACAGCCTTCACTCTTTGAATAT
>JAAYEN010000163.1 GCA_012728775.1 Tissierellia bacterium | reverse complement strand
TGAAGATTTATATCTTCGCTCTTTTTAATGTCTCAAATCAAAAATCAATTTATATTATGTGCTATAATAGAATGTGATTATTTATAAAGGAGAATTGAACAAAATGAGTTTACCAAAATGCCCTAAATGCGATGCGGATTACACTTACTAAGAAGGACATTTGTATATCTGTCCCATGTGTTTTAATGAATGGACAGAAGAGAGTCAAAGAGCTGCAGAAGAAGCCTTAATTATCAGAGATTCCAATGGAAATCCCTTGGAAAATGGTGATGATGTTACAATTATAAGGGATTTAAAACTAGGTGGAGACACTATCAAACAGGGTTCAAAAGCAAAGAACATCCAAATTTCAGAAGAGGAAGTGGACGGCCACGACATCCAAGGAAGGATTGATGGTTTTGGAGTTTTATATTTAAAATCTAGTGTTGTTAAAAAATAAAGTTATAATTTAAAGTCTAAGGCAGAAGAGATTCAAACCTTGGACTTTTTATTTTATTCCACAAGGGTATACTAATCATAATTAAATTAACAAGAGGAGATTTATATGAAAAACTTTGTTAGCTTTAAATGGCTAGATGAAAACCTATATAAGGAAAATTTAATAGTTTTAGATGTTAGGGGAGATTTATCCGATCCCCTTGAGGGGCAAAAACTTTATGACAAAGGGCATATTCCAAATGCAAGATTTGTCTCATTAGAAGAAACTTTGACAGGAGAATTGGGGGAACATGGTGGGAGACACCCTCTTCCTAATATGGAAAGTTTTTTAAAAGATATGAAAGATTTAGGAATTGACAATGATTCCACAGTTGTGATATACGATGATGGTAGTCTATCCTTTGCAGGCAGATTGTGGTGGCTTTTGAAATACATTGGTAAAGAAGATGTATTTGTTTTAGAAGGTGGATACAACGACTGGGTCAGAAAGGGAGGAGAGATTTCTGTAGCCTCACCCCTCGTTGAAAAAGCTGAGGATTTGGATTTAAACATTCAAAAAAATATTATAGCAGATATGAATTTGGTGAAAAGTACCATTGATAAAAACAATGTAGCAATAATTGATTCTAGAAATCATGAAAGATATACTGGAGAAGTCGAGCCTCTAGACAAAAAGGCTGGTAGAATTCCAAGTGCCATTAATTATCCCTTTGGAGAGTTAATTGAAGAGGATTTTCCAACAGTAGAAGAAATAAAAGACCATTTTAAAGAATTAGAAAATTATGATGATTTGATTTTGTATTGCGGTTCGGGTATTTCTGCCACAGTAAATTATTTATTTATAGAAGAAGCTGGATTAGAACCAAAACTTTATCCTGGCAGTTTTAGCGATTGGATTAGTTATGAAGAAAATGAAATAGAGACAGATTTTTAAAAAACTTAAAAAATGGTATCCTGTCCCTATTATTGTAATGAGGACGGGATTTTTTTGAAGAAAAACAGATTTAAGAAAATAAAAAGTATGCTTGGAGGGTATAATAAAGAAAATAGATTAATAAAAATTAACTGCTTTATTATAATTTATTTTGTATGTTTTTATATATCAACAAAAAGAGGTGGATCATTTTATGGAATTGCATTCTGGGGAATTATTTTGGGATATGACAATAGAAAATCCTAAATATTTGAACATAGGTGAAGATTTGGAGTGTGATGTTTTAGTCATCGGTGGGGGAATGAGTGGCGCTTTAATTAGCAACTCTTTGATTAAGACAGGTTTAGATGTTGTTGTGGTAGACAAAAGAACACCAGGTTATGGTTCTTCAGATGGAAATACTGGAATAATTCAATACAATTCTGATAAATCATTGGACATCATGATAGAAGATTTCGGTGAGAAGTGGGCAGTAGATTTCTATAAGTTTTCTCTATTAGCAATGGAGGAGCTTGATAAGATTGTTAAATCCCTTGGTGTGGATGTAGGCTATAAAGAAAAAAATAGTCTGCTTTTATGTAGTCGTGAAGAAGATTTGGATTTTGTTTATAAAAATTACATAACTTTGAAAAAATACGGTTTTCCCGCTGAGTGGATTGATGAAAAATCCTTAAAAGAAAAATATAAATTGATGGGAGCTTCTGCCATCAAAACTTGGAAAGATGCAGAACTAAATCCCTTTAAAATGGTTCAAGAACTCCATAGGAATAATTTGAATTTAGGAGGCAGAGTATTCAAAAATTCTGAAGTAAAGAGGGTTGTGGAAAAAGAAGTTGGGTTTCATGTAATAGTAAATGACTATTTTATTAAATGTAAACATTTGATATATGCTACTGGCTATG
>JAAYEN010000057.1 GCA_012728775.1 Tissierellia bacterium | reverse complement strand
TGTTAACAAATTCGATTTGTAAATAATTAAAACATGGATATCAGAAGCGATAAATCCCGTGTTTGGCATTTTCATAACGCCTAACACGGGACATATCGCTTTTGTCGTTTGTTTTTTTAATTCATTACATTTTCGTGTTGTGGAATATTTTTTGGGGATTGGCTTTTGGAATATGTCCCCTACGGAGGGATTCCCCCTTGCTTAGCCGTAGGCATCTACTAATTACTAATTATTAATTACTAACTAACAAACTGTCCCCTACTCTGCTTTAATGTTTTAATATCCTATGAATTATATTGTCTAAATCTACATATTCTTTATCGAAGGCGTCGGCTACTCCTTTGTAGGTTATTTTGCCGTAAGCTGTGTTTATGCCTTTTTTTATGGCAGGGTTATTGTCACTGGCTTGGATCCAGCCTTGGTTGGCTATTTCTATGGCGTAGCGGCTAGTGGCGTTACTTAGTGCTGTTGTTGCTGTTGCTGCTACTGTTCCAGGAATATTGGGTACTGCGTAGTGTAGCACACCGTGTCTGATATAGACTGGATCTGAGTGGGTGGTGAAACGGTCTATGGTTTCTACGCATCCCCCTTGGTCTACTGCAATGTCTACTATTACACTTCCTGGTTCCATGGATTTTACCATTTCTTCTGTTACTACTTTTGGAGTTCTGGCTCCTGTTACTAGGACTGCTCCTACTACTAGGTCTGCTGTTTTTACCGCTTTGCTAATATTGTATGGACTAGAAAACTGGGTTTCTAATCTTGGACCATAAATATCTTGAAGTGCTGATAGTTTATCGATATATCTATCAATAGCAGTAACTCTGGCTCCGATTCCTACTGCTGTTCTGATGGCTCCTCGTCCTGCTGTTCCTGAACCGATTACTACTACGTGTCCTGGAGGAACTCCTGGTACGCCTTGGAGCAATCTGCCTTTTCCGCCTTGGGAATGTTTTAATAAATTTGAGCCTTCTACAATTGCCATACATCCTCCAATTTCAGACATAGGCTTTAATAATGGAAGGGTTCTATCTACTTCTATGGTTTCGTACGCTATGGAAATAACTTTATTTTCAATTAAGGCATTTAAAAGGGGCTCGTTATTAGCCATATGCAAATAACAAAAAACTATAAGTCCTTCTCTTAAATACTTATACTCGCTTTCTAGGGGCTCTTTTACTTTGTAAATCATTTCAGCCCTTTCCCAAAGTTCTTCAGCTGTTTGGATAATTTCTGCTCCTGAATGAATATATTCTTCATCAGTTGCGCTAATACCCGCTCCTGCTCCTGCTTGAATTAGGACTGTATGTCCTGCTTGGGTTATTTGAAATACAGTAGCCGGAGTTGCTGCTACTCTAAGTTCTTCTTCTTTTATCTCAGTTGGAATACCAATTATCATTTTCTCACCTTTTCAACCATAATGAAAAAATGATATATTATTTTTCAATTAATGTCAATAAAAATGCCAAGGCTTATCCTTGGCATAAGACTGCACATAAAGGTCTCCATATCATTCTTTTTTGAGTACCCTCGGGCCGGCGGGCCATAAACGCTCAAAAAAGAATGATATTCCGACCTTAAAATTGTTTGTCATCGATTTGATGCCAAAGTTTATCCTTGGCATAATCTTAGCTATTAAGTTTTTCTATAAATGCTTTCATTACTGCTGGCAAATCTACAGGAGTTCTTCCTGATATGATGTGGCCATCTACTACTACTTCTTCGTCTACCCATTCTCCGCCTGCGTGAATTAGGTCATCTTTAATGGATGAAAAGGAAGTTACTTTTTTGCCTTTGATGTCTACTGCTGATGCTAGCATCCATCCTCCGTGACAAATCGCTGCGATAGGTTTTTTTTGTTTATCCATTTCTTTTAGGAATTTAACTGTATCTTTAGATCTTCTCATAAAATCCGGAGAAAATCCTCCAGGAATAAATACTCCTTCATAGTCATCTGCTGATACTTCGTCAGAGCCTTTATGGGATTTCATGGAAAATCCTACCTTGCTTTTGTAAACTTCGTCT
>JAAYEN010000156.1 GCA_012728775.1 Tissierellia bacterium | reverse complement strand
GTAGAGATCGTGTAATACAATTTCTACTTAAATTTTTGCATACTAAAATTGATATGTCAATATCATTTAGGTATTAAATTCTGCCTTCGAAAAATATGGATAATTGAGATCTTATTAAATCCCAATTTTTTATCCTATATACCTTTTTGCCAAGCACAATACGGATCGCAAAAATAAGTTCTACATTCCAATTTTTCTTCAATCTCCACATATCCTGAAAATTCCTTACTATTAAAAGTAATTGTTTTTTTGTTTCTTGAAAAAAATTTTATATATGATAAACTTTTTACATGAAAGGCAGGTATGGAATGAAAAAAATATTGACGTTAATGCTTATAATTTTTCTCGTACTTACTGGATGTTCACAAGGAAAAGATGTAGAAAAAAGTGAACCAATAGAAACATCTAAAGAAACAAGTTCTGCATATAAATCAGAAAAAACCAAGCCTATAGGACCTCTTGCAGAAGTGAGAGAAGAAAAAGAAACTGTAGATGCTGGTGTCTTTGAAGCGGAAGTATATAATTTTACTGACTATGGAACCCATGAAATAGTCAGTGAAAACTATGACTTGGTTCAAGTAGAGTTGGAAGATTTAACATTTTATATACGAAATGGTAGTTTACACCAGTTTATTATCGATGAAACTATTGAATTTCCAGAAGAAGATTTAAAGGAATTAGAAACTGTGGAAGTTTTAGCAGAAGATGGAAATATATATCAGGCTTCTTTAGAATTTGATATGGAAGCTATAGATAATGAAAATTTTCGCCCTGAGTCTATTACGGGAATTCTAATAGATGAGAATGGGAAAGAATACAGTGAAAAACCATTATTTATTACTATGGAAATAGAAGATGAAATATTAAAATCATCAGGTAGGTTTGTTTTTTTATTAAATGGACCAAATACTAAAATGAAGACTCTAATAATCACATATGAAGAAGATAGTAGCCAAGTAGATTATCATCTATAAATAATTTAATCAAAAAATTTTTTAAGTCCCTTTTAGTTTTAAGGGATTTATTTTTTTATATAACAAATATTGAATATTTCCTTATTTATGGTATTCTATAACTGATAAAAAAGGAGTATCAATTTGGAAGAAAATTTTAAAGAAGAACAAATAGAAGAGAGCCTAGAAGAGCAAACAGAAGAACAAATAGAAAGGCAAATTCTAACTAAAAGAGAAATAAGAAGAGAAGAGCGAAGACGAAAACGTGAAGAAAATAGCTTTTTTCAAAAATTATTAACATTGGTCAATTTATTATATTTGGCTAGTTTTGTCTTTGTAGTTTTAACTTATTTATATCCTAAAGAATTAATTGAGTATTTTATTCTTGTATTTACAAATAAATATGTTTTGGCAGTTTATCCGGTTTTAGGAGGATTTGTATTATTAGCCAATATATTTTTATCTAAAGGAAGAAAACCGCTGAGAATTATTATTAGACTTATTGTTTCCGTAGTTTTGGCTGGAATTATTATTTTTATAGCAGCCATGATGATTTATAATATAGATATATTTTATAAATTGTTAGAAATAGGAATATAGAAAAGATTGTAGTAGAAATGATTTATATAAAATCAGGAGGGCATTATGAAATCTAAGAAATTTATTATACTATTAGTAACTTTAATTTTACTAATGGTTGGATGTAATTCTAAACCAGAAGAAAAAGCTGTAGAAGAAACTAAGCCCCAAGTTAAATCTGAATCTGAATCCAAGTCAGAACCTAGAAAACCTAGGGTGGAAGTCGAAGAAATAAATCCTGAAAAAAATCCTGAAATGGACGACAATTTAAGTAAGGCTTTCGAAATTTTAACTTCCAATGAAATGGTTAAAGCCATGGAATATGAAGGTGCTAAATACATAGAAAGCTATGATGAAGATTTTAAGTTAAATGGAAAAACTTGGATGCGAGTGGATTATATTGAAGATAACTCCACTCACATTCATACTGCCCAAAGATACGCTGTAGACGTGGAAAGTGGAGATATTCTGGTATATGACGTGGCTAGAGATGCTTGGATTTCTTTGGAAGAAAATATATCCCAAGGAGTCGATGAAAGGGACTTAGGTTTATTACTTGATTATAAAAAAATCCAATTAACAAATCCAATTCTAGAAGTAGGGACTGATTTTTATATCTCCGTAGTAGATTTGGCGAAAGCTTTTGATTTAAAATTGGAATACGAAGAAAATATGCATGATCCCACATATAATGACGTGACTATGACGAACTCCAATGGGAGATTCGTTTACGCTGCAGGAAATGTGGTTTACAGTTCTGATGGTATATACTATGTAAATCCAGATATACATGACGTTACCATTTACAAAGGAGATAATATATACTTAAATACAGGAGATGTTGCCCAAGCGTTCCACGTCCATTTAAGATTTAATGCAGATGAAAATGCAGTGGAATTTATAACCAATGACGAGGAAAATGTCTATCCAGTATATTATAATTTTTATGATGAAAATGAAGAAAACTACGAGGAGAAAGCTCCCTTTGATATAGTTTGGAAAGATGGAAATTATATAATGTCTGACGAAGGCATTACTCTTTCCGAATATATATCTAATTTAGTTGAAAATTATGACTATGAGGATCCAATTTTTCAAACTGAAGAAGGATTATTTGGAATTTTTGATTTTTATATGACTTATGAGGGAGATAAGATAGAAGGCTGGGAAACTCCATAAAAAATTTAGAGGTGTAAGATGAAATTTCATAAAGTAAAAGATGCAAAATCAAATGTGGGACATTATTCCACGGCAGTAGAAAGCAACAATCTATTATTTATTTCAGGACAAGTTCCAGTAAACCAAATAACTGGAGAAGTTATAGATGGAGATTTTAAAACCCAATTTTTACAAGTTTTAAATAATCTTAGAAATGTTTTAAATTCATCAGGACTAGATATAGAAAATGTAGTTAAAATGAATGTATATATAACAGATTCCACAAAATGGGCAGAAGCAAACGAAATTTACAAAGAATTCTTTGGTGAACACAAACCAGCAAGAACAATTTTGCCAGTCCCACCTCTTCACAAAGGTTATCTAGTAGAAGTAGATGCAGTAGCCGAATACAAATAAAATTTTTAGGTCTATAAAAGTTTTATTAAAATTATTTCTAATAATAGTAATGATGCTTAATTTCTATTCATTAAAATATGCATTGAAATAAACTATCAATTGGGCTATACTAAATTAAACTGAATAATGTGAATATTAAGATTTTGGAAGTGGGGTTAGAATCCCCCGCGGTCTCGCCGCTGTATTAGAGGAGTTCTCTTTATTAATCCACTGGGAAACTGGGAAGGAAAAGAGAATGTTGATGCTTAAGTCAGAATACGAGTCTTTATATTTTAACATTTCTTTACGAGTTCATAAGGAGATGGTTTTTTATTACCTCATACCTCTACTTTGTAATTCGTAAGAGGTATTTTTTTGGAGGTATATATGGAAATAATTATGAGGCCAGTGGGATATGTTCACTCAGAATATACTGTGGATAATAGACCGCCTAGACAAAGTATTTTGAATTTAGAAAAGACTGCCGTAATTGAAATTTTAGAGGAATTTCAAGAAGCTACTTTGGGCTTGGAAAAGGGAATGCATATTGTAGTTTTATTTAACTTTCACAAATCAACTGGTTACAAACTAAGGCATTTCCCCCATGGACAAGATGTTTTAAAAGGGGTTTTCGCTTCTAGAAGTCCCAATCGTCCAAATGGAATAGGTATGTCTATTTGTGAAATTGAAGATATTAATGGGAGAATGATAACAATACGAGGAGTGGACATGTTAGATGAAACTCCGGTGTTGGATATTAAACCCTACAGTCCCAAGTTAAACCCGGAAAACAGAGGAGCATAAAATGAAAAAGAAATTATTAGTATTTATGATGGCAGCGTTATTGGTTTTTTCAGGATGTAATAGTAAAACAGAACCCACAGGAGAAAATACCACAGAGATTGTAGAAGATAATAAAGAAGTTGTGGAAGTTGTAGAAGAAGAAAAAGTTGATGAACCGATTACTTTAAATCTTCCTGGTGGAGATTATGGAAACCTAAGCCCTTTCACTCATTATTCTAGAGGTCCAGGTTCGTATAAAATGGCATTAATTTTCGATGGTCTTTTAGAACGTGGGGAAGAGGGAATTATTCCTTGGTTGGCTGAAAATTGGGAAATAAGTGACAATGGCCTAGACTACGTATTCAATATACATAAAGATGTAAAATGGCAAGACGGTCAAGATATGACTGCTGAAGATATTAAATTCACTTTAGAATATTATACAAAATTTCCACCTGTTTCTAATAGCTTGAACTTAGACAATCATAACTTCATTACAGGAATAGAAGTCCTAGATCCCCATAGTATAAAAATTTCTGTAGAAAAAGAAGATGCTACTTTATTGGAAAAATTTGGAACTATGAAGATAATACCTAAACACATTTGGGAAAATGTAGAAGATCCTATTACTTTTAATGCACCAGAAGCTGTAATTGGTTGTGGTCCATATAAACTTGTGGAATATGAACCAGAGTTAGGTGCGTATAAGCTTGAAGCATTTGATGAATATTGGGGACCAAAACCTGGCGCTGATGTAATTCAATTTATCCCAGTGAGTGATTCAGTATTGGCTTTTGAAAGTGGAGAGATTGATTTAATTTCTGTTGATCCAGATATAGTTGGAAAATATCAAGAAAATTCAGAATTTAAAATTTTACAAGACCCAGCTTTTTGGGGATATCAGCTTCATTTCAATATGGAAAAAAGACCAGAACTTCTAGATAAAAACCTTAGACAAGCTATAGCCTATGCAGTAAATCAAGAAGAATTAGTGGAAAAAGTTGGCCGAGGAATTGGAGAACCGGGAAGTGCTGGTTATCTTCCAGTAGATCACAAAATGTATAATCCAGATGTGAAAAAATACGAATTTGATTTGGAAAAAGCAAAAGAGCTTTTAGGTGGAAAGACATATACATTTAAATTAAATATTAGAAACGGAAACTCAGATGCTAGAATTGCCGAGTTAATTAAAATTAACCTAGAGCAAATTGGAATAAATTTGGAAGTAATATCTATGGATACGAAAACTTCAGATGCAGCTTTAAGAAGTGGAGATTTTGAAATAGCTTTAAATGGTTATGGCGGATGGGGCGGAGATCCAGACATGCTTAGAACAAGATACAGTTCCGTAGACGGATCCACTATTGGTTATAAAAATGAAGAACTAGACACTTTACTAGAAGAGCAACGAAGAATTATTGACGAAAATGCAAGAAAAGAAAAAGTTTATCAAATTCAAGACGTATTAGCTGAAGAAGTTATAAGTTTACCTTTATATAATACTTCGTCTTATACTATATTTAGACCAGAAAAATATGACGGTTGGAAGCATGTATTCAATCATCATGAAGCTAGCCATAACAAAATATCCTTTGTAGAAATGAAATGAGATGAATAACAGATTAAAGATTTTCCAATATTTATTGGTTTTAAGCTTAATAGTTATACTAAACTTTATAATCCCCAGAGCAATGCCTGGGGATCCATTTTTATTTTTGTCATCTGATGTTAGTGAGACCACTACGATTTATACACAAGAACAAATAGATAAATATAAAGCCTATTATGGATTGGATAAACCCATAACAGAACAATTTAAAAATTATATAAAAAAATTGTTCAAAGGGGATTTGGGTTTTAGTATCTATTACAAAAAGCCCACTACAGAAATACTTTTATCCAGAGCGCCATGGACCATAGGAATTACCATAATTTCTCTTTTAATAAGTGTATTATTGGGAGTTATTGTAGGTAGTATTTCTGCATATTTTAGAGATTCTTTTTTTGATAAAATTATTTATCCCCTCAATGTTTTTTTATCAGAAATTCCATCTTTTTTAATTGCAATTTTACTTTTATTTCTCGTAGCTGCTAAAAGCGATATATTTCCTTTATCAGGAGGAATTACAGTATTTAAAGAATTTTCGACACCATGGGAGAAGATTTTAGACATTATTCGCCATGGATTTTTGCCTGTTATGGCTTTGACTTTGTCTACGGTAGGTAGATTTTATTTATTAGCTAGAAATAGCATGATTTCTGTTATTTCAAAGAAATACATGACTACCGCCAGAGGAAAAGGACTAAAAAAGTGGAGAATTATTTTAGTTCACGGTATGAAAAATGCACTATTACCAGTTATTACTAGATTATTTATGAGTCTAGGTGGAGTTTTAAGTGGCGCAATACTTGTGGAAAATGTGTTTAACTATCCAGGAGTAGGTAGACTAATGCGAGAAGCTGTAATGCATAGAGATTATGTTTTGATACAAGGAATATTTCTACTAGTTGCGATATTAGTTTTATCATCGAATTATTTAGCAGATGTATTTTATCGAAAGGTAGACCCACGGGTGAGATAATGGCGAAAACAAATTTTAAATTTAAAGACTTTTCCATAATGGGAAAGATTTCTATATTTTTATTAATTGCTCTAATTTTAATTGCAGTTGTGGCACCATTTCTAAATCTTCATCCATACAAAACTCCCAGTGGAAAAAGTTTAGAAGCGCCATCTTCAAAACATATTTTGGGAACTGACGATTTGGGAATAGATTTATTTAGCCAATTAGTTAATGGTGCTAGAATTAGTTTAATAATAGGCCTATCTACTGGAATAGGCTCTACGATTTTAGGTTGTTTATTAGGCGTATTATCCGGATATTACGGCAAAATAATAGATGCGGTGATTATGAGAATTACAGATGTTATGCTAGCTCTACCTTCTCTTCCTTTGATGATTTTAGTCGCTTCATTTTTAGGTCCTAGTTTAAAAAATATAGTAATAATTCTAACTATATTTTCTTGGACTTCCATAGCTAGATTAATTCGCTCTAAGGTCATCCAACTAAAGGAAGAAGATTACATAAAGATGGCGAAAAGTTACGGCGCAAATTTTTATTATTTATTTCAGAAACATTTTTTCAGAGAACTCTACCCAATTTTAGCTATTTCTGTTATGAGAATAGTAGGAAGAGCAATAATTTCTGAAGCCAGCTTATCCTTTTTAGGTCTAGGAGATCCAACTTCAAAAAGCTGGGGCTTAATTTTGAATTACAGTATAAATTTTAGAGGAATTTATTTCACAGATTATTGGAAATGGTGGGTACTTGCACCCCTTGGAGCTACGATGATTTTAGTTAGTTCCATTTCCATTATATCCAAAGACATGGAGAGGATATTTGATGGCAGGTTGTAAAGGAGTCAAAGATATGAAATTAGAAATAAAAAACTTAAGCGTATTATATACATCTAATCACGAAAAGACAAAAGCTGTAGACGATTCCAGTATTTTTCTTAGAAAAGGAGATAGCGTTGGTATAGTGGGAGAGTCTGGATCTGGTAAGACTAGCTTGGCTAATTCGATTCTGGGTTTACTTCCTAAAAACACAAATACAAATGGTGAGATATTTTTTGAAGGAGAAAATATTTTAAAATATTCAGAGAGTCAGTACAATGAAATTCGTTTTAAAAAAATCGCCATGGTCTTTCAAAATTCCAAAGACGTACTAAATCCTTTACTTAGTATTGGAGAGCAAATACAAGAAACACTCAAAAGACATACGAACTTGAATCCCAATGAAATAAATTCTAAAGTAGAACAATTGCTAATCAAGGTTGGATTAGATAAAAACGTTAAAAATCTTTATCCCAATGAACTATCAGGTGGTATGAGACAAAAAGTTCTCATCGCCATGGCCATATCCTGTGAACCAGAAGTTTTAATTTTAGACGAGCCCACATCTTCTTTAGATATGATTTCGAAAAAAGAAATAATAAATTTAATAAAAGAACTAAAGCTTGAAAGAAATTTGAGTTTAATTGTCATATCCCATGAGCTGGATACGATTAAAGAATTAAGCTCTACAATTTACGTCATGTATAAGGGTAGAATAATGGAAAAAGGTCCCACTACAGAAGTTTTACTAGAACCACTTCATATGTATACAAAGGGATTAATTTATTCCTCTCCAAGTGTTAATCCCTATGGTGACCTTTGGGGAATTCCCATGGCAAACTCCGATGAGCTAATTGCCGGATGTCCTTTTAGTTCTCGATGTAATCAAAGAGAAGATAGTTGTTTTGAAATCAAACCAACATTAATTACTGTGAAAGAAGATCGAGAGGTGGCTTGTAATCAGGGAGGGATTATTAAAATATTAGAAGGACAAAATCTAAAAAAAGTATATAAAACTAAGAATGGCCCAGTGATTGGATGCGAAGATTGTAATATAGTAATTAAATCCGGAGAAATTGTAGGAATAATTGGAGCATCAGGTTCAGGAAAAACTACTCTAGCAGGAATGCTTTCAGGAATTATATCCAAAGACCAAGGAAAAGTAATATTTTGCGATACACTCCAAAACAAAAATAACTTTACTAGAATTAAAGAAGGAATTCAGTTAGTTTTCCAAGACCCATATACTTCTATAAATGGAAATTTTACAGTTCTTAAAGCTATAGCAGAACCCTTAGTTTTAATCAATAAGGAATCAGACAAAAATATCTTAGTGAAGGTAAAAGAAGTTTTAAATATGGTGCAGTTAGAATCCCATGAAGATTTTTTAGAAAAACCATGTTATGCTTTAAGTGGTGGACAACTTCAAAGGGTAGCCTTAGCTAGAAGTTTAGTAGTAAATCCTAAAGTTTTAATAGCTGATGAAATAACTTCTATGTTAGATCCTTCTACCCAAGCGAATATTTTGAGATTATTAAAATCTCTACAAAACCAAAAAGGTTTTAGCGTAGTCTATATTACTCACGACTTGGCAGTAGCTAGAAAAATTTCAGATAGAATTTACGTCATGAATTCTGGAAAAGTTGTGGAGGAAGGTCCGACAGAAAAAATCTTTCAAAATCCTGAAACAAACTACACAAGAAAATTAATTTCACTTTAATAGCAATTTCAGAATTTTTAATAATATATTTAATTTGACCATTATTGAATATTTGTAAACACTCCGTAACTTAATCCATCTATATATTTATTATTATATAAATAAGAGGTGATAATAATTGGCGAAGTTTATTAGAGATTTTAAGGGAAATTTTAATGAAGTAATTGAATTTTCAAAAAATGTAATACTTGATAGTAGCATGTCTTCTTCTTTAGAAGATGAAGTTTTTTATAATGTGAATAATGTTAAAATAGGAGTTATGGTTTTTGAAAGATATTCCATAACGGGAGGGAACAGACTTAGTTTGACTCTTACTGTCGTAGGTTTTGAAGATGAAATTGAAATCACAGCTATCACTTCCGGAGGATCCCAAGGAATCTTTTTCAAAATTAATACTATAGGAGAAGAGGAATTTTTAACAGAATATGCAAAAAAATTAGTTAAGTATATTGAAAACTAAATAAGTTCTAGTCTTAATTGTCATGTATATGACTTAAAATAAGGCAGTATATTATTATAATATAAAAAATATTAAATATTAAGTCCTATGATTTTTGCTGAAATGATCGCAATAGTCATAGGACTTTTGATATAATTAAATTGAAAGTTTCTCATTGTATTTGGCATAGAGATGGTGGACTATATTTTTTAAATCACATTAGTATAGAGGTAATGAGATGAAAGAGTTTCCTAAGTTGAAATCTAAATTAACCACTCCGAGTAAACCGGAAAAAAGTGTTTATTCGGAAAGAATAAAAAATATGGGAATTGAAAATAATAGATTGACTGTATTAACAGCTCAGGCCGGATTTGGCAAGACTACGGCAGTTTTGTTGAGCTTAGAAAAATTTCGCAGCCAAATTAGATGGTATAGATTGGACAAGGAAGATAACTATTTACCGGTATTTTATAGTCATCTAATCGAGACTTTATTTATAAAAGATGAGGAAAAGTTAAGTGCTGGATTACATATGCTTTATAGTATGAACAAATTAGAGGAAGAGTATGTGCTATTAAATGCGCATATATGCCAAAATCTGGAAGAAATGCTAAGTTCCCAAAATGAAAAAATATATCTAGTTCTAGATGACTATCACAATGTAGTGAACAATCAGTCAATAAGAGAGACCATTAAATATTTTGTAGTAAATTTCCCACAAAATTCTTCGATTGTTATAACTTCAAGGGTTGAGACAGGGATAGTCGGTGGAAAGTTTGTACTACAAAGGGACATCAATTGCGTTTCCAGTGAGAATTTGTTATTTACGAAGCCTGAGTTGGAAACCTTGGTGGCGAAAGAATATAAAATTGATTACAACGAAGAATCATTGGATCTTTTGTACAAGTATTCTGAAGGTTGGATTACTGGTGTTTACCTAATTTGTCATAGTTTGAACAATATATTAGATTTAAATAAAGGGATAAAATCTCTTAAAGCTCAAAATGAAAATATTTTTAGTCTATACTTGAGTAATTTTCTTAATAAGATAGACAAAGAAAAAAGAGATTTACTTATTAAATTGTCATTGTTGGAAAGCTTTTCAGTAGAAGATCTTAGAGAATTATTCGAAATTAAAGATGGACAGAACGTTATTAATTGGCTAGAAAATAGTAATTTATATATTCAAAAAATTATGACGAAGCCTGTTAGGTATAGATTCCATTCCCTTTTTTCAACAGAGCTAGAGAGAATGTACATGGAATCCACGCCTATATCAGAACAACGTGAATTTCTAAAAAGTATAGCAAGTTATTATGAACAATCCGATATACAATTAGCTATTAGATATTTATTAAAAGCCAAAGAAGAGTTAGAAGCCATAAAGCTTGGAGAACAAGTGGCCAAGGAATGTTTTGTATCCTCGAATACGGAAAAGATGTTTTATATACTAACTGAGTTTAGCGAAGAACAGGTACAGAAAAGTCCTTATTTGCAGCTATTCACCGGCATGATGATAATGAATGTTAGAATAGATGATTGCTTAAATTATCTAACTAGAGCTATGGAAGGGTTTAAGGAAAATTGTGATTACTCTTTCCTTATGAATACTTTTGGCGTAATTATTGTAACAAGTTTTCAAATGAACAATTTTTTACATCTAAAAGAAATATCTAAAAAATTACCGATTTCCAAGATTGCCTTAAAGGGTGGAGCTGCCTTAGATAAATTACTTATAAGCCTTTTTATTTCCCTTGTTGGTGACGATAAACTTTCAAAGGCAAATGTATTGTCAAAAATAATAGACAAAATGAATATAGAAGAAGGTCTTTGGTCTTATGCTTATTTGATGATTAAGGGAATATTGCATTACAGAAGAGGACAACTCAGGGAAGCAAAGCAAATAACAAATCTACTATTATCTCATCCTGCAGGTTTTTCTAACGACCAATGGCGTATTATAGGATTGGTGTCTTGTTGTAATTTACCTTTTCTTACGGGAGATATTCTGCTATTACAAAAATTTACAGATGAATTTGCATTGTTGGGAGAGAAATATAACTCTGATTACTCTAAAGGTTACTCATATTTTGTAGGAGTCCATTTAGATTTTTTTCAAAAGGATATCAAAAGTGCTATAGAAAAACTTGATAGATCCATGGAGTATTATGAAAGCTTTGGTGCCACTGCTTTGGTTAAGGAATCTGAGATTATTAAGTATTTATGGTCTGAATCTACAGATTTTGAGGATATGATAATGGACTTGGAGATCAGTGAGAATTATTTTGAATTAGAAAATACTGGTCATGGAATGACAGAGTTTTGTCGTGCAATCAAAGGAGTACTCCATAAAAGATCTAAAAAATGGATCTTTGCAGAAAGAAGTTTAACAGAAAGCTTAAATATTTCCTTGAGAAAAGATGCCAAACAAAGTGTATGTGGCTGTAATTTACACCTTGCAGATTTATATTATTCCAAGGGAGAAACTGAAAAAGGCAAAAGGCATTTAAAAGATTGGATAGCTTGTTCCGAAGAGAATAATTATACTTTCTTTAGGGAAATGGATGTTCCTACTATTTTGAGAATGAGTGAAATAGCTATTAAAAATGGCATACATTCCAACTTCGCTCACCAGTTAAAAGAAATGTATAAAGCAGATAAGCAAATTGTTGAAGATAAAAGAGAAATATATGTAAAATACTTTGGGGATTTTAAATTAAATTATCGAGAGCAAAAGATTAGTGAAAAAGATTTTAAAACTAAAAAGGTAAGTGGAATACTGAAATACATTCTGTTGAACAATAAAAATAGTCGTATTTCGAGAGAAAAGCTGATGACACTATTTTGGCCGGATTCAGATGTAAAAGCTGCAGGTGCATCTTTAAGAGTCGCCCTATATGAATTGAGAAAAACTCTTGCAAAATATGATTTGGTTATTGATGGGAAAAATGCGCTAATAAAAGAAGATAGGGAAGGATTCGTTATTGGCGAAGATACTATTATACATTCTGATTTAAAAGAAATTGAAGAGATGTATTTAGATTGGAAAGATAAATCTTTAAATAATAAAAATGAATTGGAGATTTTGAAGAAAATATGCGATTTATATGAGGGCAACTTTTTAGAAAACTTTTATTATGATGACAGAATTGAAGTACTTCGCAGCCATTATTCTTCTATAGCATTGGAATGTATCCATGCTTACTCTAAACTGTGTGATGAAAATGGTTTTTATGACGAAGGAGAAAGGATACTTTTAAAGGGGCTAGAAATTGATCCAATAGACGAAATCGGATGTGGTTTATTAATTTCCCTTTACAAAAAAACTGGGAAAAGTGACAGAGGTCAAAGTTTCTTAAGAAAATTTGAAAAAAACTTTATAAAAGAAATGGGTTATAAATCTAAAATAAAATATTAGCAATTTTTATTGGCGAGTTCATTATTTTACGTTTATTTTACGCTAGCAGAATATAATATAATTAATAGAGAGAATTATCCTAAGAATTTTAAGGAGGTATTAATTATGAAAAAGATAACTAAAACTGTAGCGATAATTATAATGTTGCTTCTTGTAATTAGCCCGATATCTGCTATGGCAGTACAAACCCAATTTATAGACGTGCCATCGGATGCCTGGTATTCAAATGACGTGAAGATAGCAACAGAAATGGGTCTTATAAACGGGAAAACCACTACTACATATGCACCAAATGACCTGTTGACCTATGGTGAAGCTGTAAAATTAGCAGCATGTATGAATGAAAAGGCAGAAACTGGAGCAGTTACGCTTACTAATGGTAATCCTTGGTATTTACCATATGTAAACTATGCTAAAGCAAAGGGAATAATTTCTGCTGATTTGGATTGGGAAGCATTTGCCACCAGAGCGGGCTATATGGAAATATTCTCTAAAGCCCTAGGAAATTTAAATGAGATAAATACAATTGGAGATGGTAAGATTCCTGACGTTCCAATGATACATCCCAATGCTCCGGCGATATATAAGCTGTATAGAGCAGGAATATTACAAGGGGTAGACGATAAATTCAACTGTAATCCAAGTGCAAATATCTTAAGAAGTGAAGTAGCAGCTATTATTACAAGAATGATGAATACTACTAAGAGACTTCAGTATTCTATTCCAGATGTAACAGCTGAGTTTGTTGATTTAGTTATCGTATTTCAACCGGAAAGCCAGACTGCAGAATATAATGAATATGGAATATTTAGGATAAGTACAAGCGGAGGAGTAGCTCCTATTAGTTATCAATGGCAATACAATGAGGGCAATGGTTGGAAGGACTTAGAAGACTTTACTATTTCAGGTAGAAAGACTCCAATAATTGGTAGTAAAACCAAAGAATTACAAATGCTAGCCATTAATGCTGTTAAACCGGAAGAAAGCAGGAACGTTAATATACGTTGTGTTGTAAAGTCCAGTGATAGCAAGGAGTTAATCTCTAAAGAAGTAATATTTTATATGAAGGGTCAGGTAAAAAGTGAAGTTGTAAAACCGTTAATAATAGATAAGCAGCCTGAACATGATAGGTCAAAATACGTTGGTGATCCAGTTAGATTGGAAGTGGTAGCTTCCGGAGGAGTGGCACCATTAAAGTATCAATGGCAATCTACTATGACCGGTGAATCACTTTACCTAAACATTAAGACGGGTGGAGATGCTAGCATATTGGAAACCAAAGTTTATGACAATTCGTATGATTACCGTTGTATTGTTACCGATGCAGTAGGTAATTCAGTGACCAGTAATATGGCAAGAATATCTCCAGGTATAAATGTAATTCCTAAACCACCTGTACAACCAGAAGAAAAATTTGTTAAAAGCATTAAGTTTTTATCAGATAATAATATAGCAGGATTGGAATCCCTAGCAAGCGGTTGGGAACTTACAGGAGGAACAGTGTTAAGGACAAACTTAAACTATGGGGCAGGAGGAAAATATATTTTTATTTGTTATGACTATACTTCTGATCCGAATGATGCCCTTAAAGATTTATTTGTCGTTTACTATCTTAATGACCCCGAAGTAATGAATTATATGACTGCAGACCACTATGGAAAATCCACTTGGAGCACCACCGGAGTTAACTTAAATCAAGGAGCCGGAGGAGACTATGTGTATCTATTTGACACGAAAGATACCGGATCTAGTAGATTTCCTATACAAAATATAAGGGTTTATATGGGTAATAATCCTTACGGAGACAATCCAGGTTGGGAAGTGGTAAAGATGTTTGGATCTTCCAAGGATGCGGATTTAAATATGGGGACATCAGGAGATTTTATCTACCTTTTGATGAAGAGAAAATTTAATTAAATTAACAATTTAGCTTAGAAAGAGGCATAAGGTTTTTAAAGTATATATAAAACTTTTGAAAAAAATATAAAAATCTTAAATTTTACTTGACAAATTTTTTCAATTAGTTTATAGTATCCATTAATCAGTGATTTGGAGAAGTAAGTTTACGAAATCCTTATAAGAGAGTCGGGTTAGGTGAGAGCCGATAGGTGGAAGTGGACTGAATAGAACCAAGGAGAATGAGTCGGGAAATTAGTATCGATTCACGGATTGCTACCGTTAATAGCTTTAGAGATAATCGATTTAGATTAATTAGAGTGGTACCGCGAGATATTCGCCTCTTAGGAGGATAATATAACGCGGTTTTTTTAAACACTTAATTAAACACGAAATTTAGGGAGGAAAAATGAAAAAGTTATTTACAATATTATTAGCAGTGACAATGATATTTACATTAGTGGCATGTAATAACGATACTGCAAAAGAAGAACCAGCAACTGAAGAAACGGCAGAAACTCCAGTAGAGGAAGTAGAGGAAGTAGAAGAAGTTGCAGAAGGAGAAGCTCCTCAAGGAGACGTTCTAGAAAAAATAAAATCCAGCGGAAAACTTATCGTAGGTACATCAGCAGATTATCCACCATATGACTTCCACGCTATCGTAGACGGACAAGATAAAATTGTAGGTTTCGATATGGATTTTGCCCAAGCTTTGGCAGATGAGTGGGGTGTGGAATTAGAAATTCAAGATATGGATTTCTCAGCTGTATTACAAGGTGTAAGCACTGGAATTATCGATGTGGGCATAGCGGGAATAAATCCAGATCCAGAAAGAGCTAAGTCTATGGATTTCTCAGACATATATTTTGAATCATCCTATTGTATTCTAGTAAGAGAAGAAGATGCAGAGAACTTCAAAACCGAAGAAGATTTAAATGGTAAAGCCATAGGAGTTCAAACAGGAACAGTTCAAGAAGGTCTTGTAGCTGACCACGTGGAAGCTTCCAATGTAGTTTCTTTAGGAAAAGTAACAGACTTGGTAATGCAACTTAAATCCAAAATGATTGACGCTATAGTAGTAGAAGTTCCAGTTGCAGATTCTTATGCAAAAAACAATGACGATATAGTAGCAGTTACAGAAGTGAATTTTGAAGATGCAGGAATCGAAGGTGGTTCAGCAGCAATAACAGCAAAAGGACAAGCCGAACTAATCGCAGCAATTAACGAAGCTATCGCTAAGTTCAAAGCAGAAGGAAAATTCGACGAATGGTATGCTGCAGCTGTAGAACTAGCTGATTCACAAGGAATAGAATAAAAAATCATAATAAAATAAAAAACTCTAAT
Organism: Tissierellia bacterium; assembly: GCA_012728775.1. Next base: position 9,209 of record JAAYEN010000156.1, on the reverse strand, counting down.
AAAGAAAAAAGTAAACTTTAGTTGAACGCTCAGAGAGTAGTCGAAGTGGTGAAAGACTATAGTCGATAAAAGTTGAAAAGAATTCTGGAGAGGATGGGAAGAAATAATAGTATTTCCATACGTATAAATCGCGTTAAGACTTTGAGATGATAGCAATATCAATTAGAGTGGTACCGTGGAAATAATCCGCCTCTTACACAAGAGGCGGATTTATTTATAAAAAACTTTGATTTTAGGGGGAAAAAAATGAAAAAGTATTTAGCATTAATATTAGCAGGAATTTTAGTACTGGGATTGGTTGCTTGTAATAATAACGCAGCTTCTAATGAACCTAATGAAGGAAATACACCAGCAGAAAATTCAACTGAAACTACGGAAACATCAGGAAATAGTAAGCTAGAAATGATCAAAGAGTCTGGAAAATTAGTAATGGGTACAGATGCAAATTATCCTCCATTTGATTTTCATAAGATGATTGACGGAAAAGATCAGATTGTAGGATTTGACATATTGTTAGGGGAAGCTATTGCAGAAGACTTAGGCGTAGAATTAGAAATACAAGATATGCAATTTGCAGCAGTATTAGCAGCAATGGAAACTGGAATTTTAGACGTTGGGATAGGTGCAATTAGTAAGACTGAAGAAAGAGCAAAGACTATGGATTTTTCTGACATTTACTTTGAATCAAGTCATTCTATCTTAGTAAGAAAAGAAGACGTAGGAAAATACTCAAATCCAGAAAAACTAACAGCTGAAAATGCCAGAGTAGGAGTTCAAACAGCGACTATACAAGAAGAAGCAGTTAGTGATATTGAAGGAATAGAAATTATTTCATTAGCAAGTGTACCAGATTTGGTTTCCCAGTTAAAATCAGGATATATTGACGCAATGCTATTAGAAAATACAGTTGCAGATATGTACGCAGCAGCAAACGACGACTTGGCACCTGATCATAGTGGAGAATTCCCTGGAGAATCAGGAATAGCTGTAGCAGTTCCAAAAGGCCAAGAAGATTTATTGGCAGAAATTAATAAGACGATACAAAAATTGAAAGAAAATGGCAAGATAGATGAATTCTACGAAAAGGGAATTGAACTATCTATAACAGATTAAAAAAGGATAAGATATGAAAGGTATGTATTTTAAGGAGCGTCCCCAAGGCGCTCCAAAACATGTTTTAAATGGAGTAGTGTTATTAGTATTATTGTTATTACTATTTTTTGGATTAGGTGGATTAATTAACTTTTTCCAATCAATGGTAAATATCTGGAATAAGTATTCATCATATTTTTTAAATGGATTATTATATACTATATTGCTATCTTTGATTTCCCTGTTCTTCGGGGTAATATTAGGGATAATTATTTATTTTATGAGAGTTTCACAATCCAGAGTTATTAGTGAGTTAGCAAAGGGCATAGTTGAACTTTTAAGGGGAACTCCTTTAATGGTACAATTATTTATAACTTTCTTCGGAGCATCTGCATTATTCGATGTTAGATCTTTGGGAATTCCCATCGGCCAAATGGCATTTATCGCAGGAAGTGTGGCGGTAAGTGTAAACAGTGGAGCTTACGTTTCAGAAATTATTCGTTCTGGAATTCAATCTGTATCCAAAGGCCAAATGGAAGCAGGTAGGTCCTTGGGCATGAGCTATTCAGAAACTATGAAAGAAATTATTATGCCCCAAGCAGTAAAAAATATTTTGCCAGCATTGGGTAACGAATTTATAACTTTGATTAAAGAAACTTCCATAGTTTCTGTTATCGGAGTTGCAGATATAATGTACAATGTTAACATAGTCAGAGGAGCTAGTTTTAAACCCATGGAACCATTAATTATTGCAGCTATGCTTTATTTTACCCTTACCTTTGGACTATCTAAGTTATTGGGCATTTTTGAAAGGAGATTAAAAGAAAGTGATTAAAGTAATAGATTTGAAAAAAAGCTTTGGAGAAAAAATCGTCCTTCGAGGTATAAATGCACAAGTTGACAAAGGAGAAGTACTAACAGTTATTGGGCCATCAGGTTCGGGTAAAAGTACGTTTTTAAGATGCTTAAACCTTTTGGAAAAAGCTGACTCAGGAGAAATTTATTTAGGCGGACATATTATTACAGGAGACAATATAGACGAAGATAAAGTTCGAGCAAAAATGGGAATGGTTTTTCAACAATTTAATCTATTTCCCCACAAAACTGTATTGGAAAATGTAATGTTGGCACCTATGAAAGTTTTAGGACAAAAAGAACCAGAAACCAAAGAAAAAGCTATAGAGCTTTTAAATAGAATGGGACTACCAGACAAGATAAACGCCTATCCCAACTCCTTATCAGGAGGACAGCAACAAAGGGTAGCCATAGCTAGAGCCTTAGCCATGGATCCCGAAGTAATGCTATTTGACGAAGCTACATCAGCCCTAGATCCTGAAATGGTAGGAGATGTTTTGAATGTAATGAAACAATTAGCATACGATGGAATGACTATGGTAGTAGTAACTCATGAAATGGGATTTGCTAGAGAAGTAGCAGATACGATAATGTTTATGGACGAAGGGCTGGTCCAAGATAGCGGAAATCCAGATCATATATTCAATACCACAACCAACGAAAGAACTAAAGAATTTTTATCTAAAGTATTGATATAAAAAGAAAAAATTATTATATGATATTGAAAAAAAGCGGCATGGGAATAGCCGCTTTTTATGTTTTGTGCCCATATCTATTATTTTAATAAGAATATCCAAAGGATTTGAGGAAAAGATTTTAATAATTTGAATAAAAAATTAAAAACTTAGGAGTATTCCAAAAGAGAGAGCACATGATCTAGGTTGTCTCTACTATTAATAGAATTTCTTAGAAGAAAATCCCTGTATAGCTTAAATTTTTCCACTAAAATAGAATTATCAAAATTTAAAACTGAAACTGGGTTATTGCTCTTTACTGTTATGATTCTTTTATCCATTATTTCAATAAACTTTGTATTGGAAAAGAATTTTTTATTTAAAATTTCCACTTTATAATTTTTATGTTTTTTCAGAGCGTCAGAAATGCACTCCAATTGCAGTTTATAATCTTCTTCACAACAAAGCATAGTACTTTGTCCATATATATCTATAAAATCTAATCCACAAGATTCCGAAGAAAATCTTTCAGGAATATAAAAGCAATCACAAATACTCCCTTCTTCTAATACAGTTTCATAAGCTAATTTTAAATTTCTAAGATAATCTATTAAGATTTTTGATTTTTCACTTTCACATCTATTTGCCTTTAAGATTTTAATAAACAGTTCTTCGCTTAAATTCCAAACAGGCAATTTATTATAAAAGAAATGAATTTGGGAATCCTTGTAAAGATTAGCCATATTTCCTATTAGCTTATTAATGTCTTGATATGTATTAATTGTAACGGAATTCATAACTTTATCAGAAGTTATTAATATTTTCTCGAAAACTTCTTCTATCACTTTCAAAGAATTTTTATTAGAGGAAAAAGTGTAGGTAGCATCATTTTCCAGACCTTTTATAGTACTACCCGTGACAGAAAAATTATCAGAACAGATAAATATAGTGTTAGAAAATAAATCATTATCGGGGACAGTATTAGAGTACCCTTCGATGTATCCAGATAGATATAAAGGTGTCCATCCTTCTACTGCGTAGACTAATTCTTCTTCAGAGCGAGATAAATTATGTACAATCTGAATCTGATGACCTCTCATTAAAATAATAAACATCAACATCTTCCACAAATTGAAAAATTCTGGATCCTCCACCATCCACTCTATACTTTGATTAGAATAAAGTTTTAAAGTTAAGGGCTTATTGGATTTTGCACACAAAGTCAAAAAATTCAAAACTTGCTTTCTGAGTCCATCTATACCAGTACGTTTAGACACCTCATTTGTAGGGAATTGAGCTCCATCAATAAAATGAATTATTTGAGAAAAATCTAAAAAAGCAGGGTTATATTTTTCAGTCATTTCAAATAAGCTGTTAATTTGTGAAACGCTTTTACCTAAATCCACTAAATATTCGTAGATGGATTGGGTAGCTAGTTCCATATTAAAAGGTTCGGTGATTTTTAAGTCTAGTATTTCATTAATTTCTTTAATATTTTCATATTTTTCCACTTTATCGGCAAAAAACTTAGATAATTCGTTTATTCCCTGATTATCCCATGGTGGTTTTCGTTCGCCAGTTTTATATCTGCTAATTAAAGAAGGATCTACTTTTAAAATTTTAGCTAGGACATTGTTTTGCACTTTGAAAAAGTTCATCAAATTATTAAGACGAGTGGAGAAGTCATTATTAATTCGAGTAGAATCATCCCCAAGCCAAAGCTTAAAGGTAGGAAAATCCTTTAAAAAATCTATATTAGCAATCACTTCCTCATCTAAAATCTCTAGGATTCCATTATAAATTTTCTTAAAGGTATTGCTATTTATAGAAGGAGTCCTTGTACCACCTCTCAATCTACTAATATATGAGGTAGATAATTCGGAATTTTTTGCTAAGTCGATATTAGCAATTTTATATATATCTAAAAATTCATCTAGCTTTTTCGCAATTGACATACTATCACCTAAAATAATTATAGCACATGAAAAACAAAATATGGCAAATTGCCAAAATTGGCAATGACGAATGAGGCAACTCCAACATTTTTTTGACATCCTATGTTAATATTGCATTAAGTACATAAATGCGAATTGAATATTTAAAGGAGTGAGAAAGATGTTAAGAAAGAAGATATTGGCTAGCATTTTATTAGTAGCTATAATACTTACTGTGATTGCAGCATTTCCTATGGAAACAAAAGCTAGTGGAGACTTTATGACAGGAACGTGGAGCTTTGGTTATCTTTCAGATTCAAAACCTCGTGGAGATATGAAAGCTTATATAACTCAAAATGGGAGCGTCTTCGAGGGAATATATAATAAAAATCACTATTCCGATTGGCAATTGGGATTTTTGACAGGGTCAATAGAAGGAAACAAAGTCACAGGAAAATTTGTTGGACATTCATGGAAATATAATGACAACTCCTACGGAGAAGAACTTGAATTTAATTTTAATTTTACCTATGATCCAGCGACTGGAAAATTATCTGGCTCCCCAGGTCATTTGGAAATGACAAAAATATCAAAGGAAGTAGGTTCTCCTACATGTAATAATATTCTGGACGTAAAATATTTAGATGGTTTAGGTGGACAACCCGCCCAACCCGAAACGAAACCTCAATCCGAAACCAAACCCGAAACCAGCGAAGATTGGCTAACAGGTACATGGAAAGAACTTATTGAAGACCCCTTAATTTATAAGTTGAAAGTAGTTGGCAATAAAGTTACAGGAACATATTATTTTTCAAATGAAGAATATGCAGGTGAAGTAAGTGGAACGATGGAGAGTAATAGGGCAAATCTCCTTTGGAGTGTAATTGGAGATGAAGTTGATGGAAAATACGAAGGAAAAACTTTTTCAGGGAAATTTATAATTGAATTTAAAGAAGGAAAGTTTTATTTGAAAGCATATTATGACACTGGAGAACTTGACTATACTACAGAAGTAGTAAAATATTCAGGATCATTGCAAGAAAAACCAATACAAGAAAAGCCAGTGCAAGAAAAGCCAATACAAGAAAAACCAATACTAGATACTCTACCACCAGGAACAAAAATAGATATAGATACAACTGACATGTTTCCAGAGCCAGATAATGCAATTCCTGTCCAAATAACAGGAGGAACAGCAAGAGACACCACAAAACCATTTAACGGAGTCACAGGTGTAACAGTTATATTTGAACGTACTAATGTAATAGGATATAGATTGTATCGCTCTGAAATCCAAGGACAACTTGGCATTTCCGTAACAGACTTTTATATCACATCTGAGAATTTTACAGACGTAAATGTAGAACCTAATACTACTTATTATTACACTCTAAAAGAAGTTTTAGCAGAAGCTAGGCCACTAGAAGGGGTGCGAGAAAGAGAAGGAAAAACGTTAGCTACATGGACAGTCAAAACTTCAGGAGATATAGGAAAAACTTTTACACCAGGAAAAACTAGAAAATTTATAATGCTAAAAATTGACGATCCTATGATGAGTGTAAACGGGATTAGCGAAGAAGTAGATCCAGGCAGAGGTACTACTCCAATTGTAGAAAGAAGTAGAACAATGGTGCCAATCCGTGCAATAGTAGAAGCTATGGGCGGCACAGCAGGCTGGAATCAAGATGATTTCCAAGTAATGTTAGGAGCCAACGGCAACAACGTCAATATGTGGATAGACAAAAAAGAATTTAAAATCAACGGAGCGGATAGCAAATTAGACGTCCCACCATTTTTAAGAAACCAACGAACCTTTGTCCCAATAAGATTCAGTGCAGAAAATCTAAACTGCCAAGTAGATTGGATAAATTCGACAAAATCTATAGTTATTGTTTGGGAAGAATAGTTATGAAAAATAAATAAAATGTTTTAAATCCAGAGATTTTTCTGGGTTTCAGATTGAAGACAAACGCTTTATTAAGGTCGGAATATCATTCTTTTTCGAGCGTTTATGGCCCGCCGGCCCGAGGGTACTCGAAAAAGAATGATATGGAGACCTTGTAGGCAGTCTAAAACCCAGAGATTTTTCTGGGTTTTCTTATTTTATAGATAATTAGTTGTGGATGAGGCATTGTATGTCCCTTAAAGTTATATTCTTCATTCATCTAAAAGTATCGAAATCAAAATGTAACACATTTACAACCTCCTTGTGATAATATTGTCTCAAGGAGGAAATTTTATGAGAAAAATTTTGAGCATTTTAATATTGCTTTTACTGTTAGCCACACCGGTTTTGGCAAAAGAAGAAAAAGTAGAAGTCATTGTAAATGGTATTGCCATAGAAGATGCTAAAGGGGAAATCATAGAGGGAAGGACTTTTGTGCCCTTGAGAAATATTAGTGAAAAGCTAGGGGCAAAAGTAGATTATTATCACGAAAAAGATAGACAGATAGTAATAGAAAAAGACGATATTAAAATACTTATGAATATTGGAAAATTAGAGGCAAAAATTAATAATAAAGAAGTAGAATTAGAAATTGAGCCATATACAAAAGATGACATTACTATGGTGCCTTTGAGATTTATTTCTGAAGCCCTTGGAGAAGAAGTCAAATGGGATCTAAAATCCTACTGTGCAATTATAGGAGAAATAAGTGGAAAAAAACCTCCAAAAGACCATGAAAAAATAGAGTTTAAAGCTTTAAATGGAAGCATTTATTTCCCAAAAGGCTATATAAAAGATGTAGAAATTTCTACCAAGGCTTTAACTGAAGGAGACGTCACTATTATTAGCAAAAACTTAAAGAATTCAGAAGGAATGGGCACCCTTTTAGTTTTAAATAGTTCTAGAATGCCAATTATAGAAAGTGACCATGGTTTTAATCTATATTATAATTCCTATACTGAAGACTTCGTGATAGTTTCATATCCTTTGCCTAGTTCATTTCCTAAAGAGATTAGAAAAGAAGTAGAAAATTTACAAAAAGAATATATGGAATACATAAAAACTTTTCAACCCACAGTATTAAAAACTGATATGGAAAATCTAAAATGGTCCAAAGAAAATAAAAAAACTTGGCATATTTTAGATATGATGAAAACTATGTTCTTACCAAGGGATTACTTTTACTATAATATACCATATACAAAAACCCTAGAAGAAAATCAAAGAACTTTGGTATATCTTTTTAACTCCAATGAATTACGAGAAACCCAGTCTAAAGTAGAACTGGTATTTGATGAAAAAGAAAATCTAATCAGCTATAAATTGAAATTCTACCATCCCACTAAAGAGTTAGAAAAGGAATGTACCATAGAAGATGGAATCAAGTCCATAAACTTATTCCAAGAATTAGTTCTAGGATATTCAAAAGATAAATTGCCAGAAGTGAAATTGTATAATGAAAAAACTCTAAATATTTATGAAAAAGGAGTCCACGAACAATTCAAAGACGGAGAAGATAATATATATGTATTTGATTTAACTACGGGAATATTGGAGTTGTATTCCCAAAAGATTGACTAATTTATTCGTATAGGGAGAAATATGGAAGAAAGAGATTTAAAATTCGTTAAAATCGATAAAGAAAATATTGAAGATGCCTATAGGATATATTTAAGTAATAAAGAATACTTCGAATTATGTGGTTCTGAGAATATATCTTTGGATATGATTTACGAGGATTTGAACGCCTTTCCAGAAGGTGTCTCGGATAATCAAAAGATATATAGAATTTTATATAATAAAAATGAACCCCTGGGAATTTTGGATTTAATAACTTCTTATCCTAATTCTGATACTTTTTATATAGGACTATTTCTAATAGACAAAGAAAAGCAAGGATTGACTTATGGAAGTTGGGTTTATAATACAGTAGAAGAAAAAATGGAGTCTCTAGGATATAAAAAAGGAAGACTGGGAGTTTTAGATAACAATTCCAAGGGATTAAAATTTTGGGAAAAGATGGGATACAGGACAACAAAGACTGTAGTGTCCACTATTAAACCAGAAAAAAATTGGACAGTAAATGTTATGGAAAAGCATTTGAGAAAAAAGATGGAGTAAATATGAAAAAAATAAAATTTTATGTATGTTCTAATTGCAATAATATAATTACAGCAACTGATGAGGTTTTAATTGCTTGTTGTGGAGAAAAACTAAAACCTTTAGAGGGCAAAAAAGCAGAAGAAAACGAGAAACTTTCAGTGGAGAAAATAGAAAACGACTATTTTATTTCATCAGAACACGAAATGACTAAGGAAAATTACATAGCTTTCGTGGCATTAGTAACTGGCGATACAATCCTGATGAAAAAACAATATCCGGAATGGAGCCTTCAAACTAGAATCCCCATTATAGGAAGGGGAATTCTATATTGGCATAGTACAACTGAAGGATTAATTTATCAGTCAGTTTAAAACCAATTATAAAAATTGTAAGCTGTAGAAAAAATTGCATTAAAAACCCAAGTTATAATAAAGACCATGGAAAAAATAATTCCGATCCTCCTGTATTTAGTATTTGTGTCTAAATCTTCATCAGGGGGATTTATTAATTTCCAAAAAATAAACAAGGAGATGTATGCTCCTATAAAACTGATAATGGATTTTAAATAACTTTCTCTAAGTAAGAGGACCCTCGCACCTTGGATTT
>JAAYEN010000272.1 GCA_012728775.1 Tissierellia bacterium | reverse complement strand
TCAAATGGCAGAGATGGAAAACAAAGCTAAAGAGAAAGGTTTACTTGTAGAAGCAGAAGAAGATGCAAAAAAAGCTGTTGAAGATATATTAAAAATTTATCCAGAAGTAGAAGAAAAATACAAAATAATTTTTGAGTAATACTTACTAGAGGTAGTAAGAGTAATAGAGGAAAATATATTTTCAATTCCTAGTAAAAAAGTATGAATTGTTTCCTAAGTTACAGAATATAAAACCGATAGATAGTAAAATCTAATCAATAGATAATATCGGAGGAAATAAATGGAAAGAAAAGACAAATTAAAATCATTGATATATAAATTGCATGAAGATGGTAATTTTGATGAAGTAAAAAGAGAATTCGAAGAGGAATTTGGAAGTGTAGATGCAGGAGAAATAGCAGCATTAGAGGGAGAGCTAATAAGAGAAGGAATGCCTGTTGAAGAAGTTCAAAGATTATGCAATGTCCATGCAGCTGTATTCCAAGGTAGTATAGAAGAAATTCACGCACAAAAAAAGATAGATGAAACACCAGGGCATCCATTATTTGTATTTAGAAGAGAAAATGATGGCTTGGAAAAGTATTTGGAAGAGAATTTAAGCAAAAGCTATGAAAAATATAATTTAGAAAAATCTGAAGAGAATAGACTGGACTTATTAGCGGATTTAATTGGCCTTAGAAAATTAGAAAAGCATTATGACAGAAAAGAAAATTTATTTTTCCCATATTTAGAAAGAGCTGGAATTACTGCGCCTCCAAAGGTCATGTGGGCTGTAGATGATGATATTCGTGCACTTATCAAGGCATCGATTGAGGACTTAGAAAACAGTTCAGGTTGCTATGATAGAAACATTGATGCAATGGTTTTTGAAATCAAAGAAATGATAAAAAAAGAAAATGAGATTTTAACCCCTCTATTAATTCAAAACTTAAAGGCTGAAGATTGGAAAGTTGTAGGCGAATCTAGTTCAGAAATAGGTTATGCATTTAATGGAGGTATAGAAGGAGCTTCTCCATCAGATGCAGCACATTGGTTAGAAAAACAAAAGGGAATAGTAGTATCTGAGACTATAGAAGTTGATTATGTAGATGAAGAGGGATATATAAAATTTCCATCTGGAGTTATGGAAAAATCTGAAATGATTCATATGTATAACACTATTCCTTGTGATTTGACATATATAGGAGATGACGATTCAGTAAGGTTTTTCACAGAAGGAAAAAATCCAGTGTTCCCAAGGACTAGAACTATAATCGGAAGGGATGTTAGAAATTGTCATCCACCGAAAGCTGTGCCAGTAGTAGAACAAATGATTAAAGATTTTAAAAGTGGAACTAAAGATGAAGAAACTAGACTTATGACTAGAGGGAGCAAGATATATGTAATAAGATATTTTGCAGTGAGAGATGAAGAAGGAAAATACGTAGGAACACTAGAGACTACTGAAGAAGTATCTGAATTGTATAACATGATAAAAGAAGAAGTAGAAAATAAATAATAATATATAGGAGGCTAATATGAGAAAACATATTAAGAATAATGTTTCGTGGGTAGGTAAAATCGATTGGGAATTAAGAGAATTTCACGGATCTGATTATTCAGTTCACAGAGGTTCGAGTCAAAACGCTTATTTAGTGGAAGAAGAAAAAACTGTTCTAATTGATACTGTTTGGGAACCACATTCTAATGAATTCGTAGAAAATTTAAAATCTGAAATAGATTTGAATAAAATTGACTATATCATTGCAAATCACGGCGAAGTAGACCATGCAGGCTCCTTAGTAGAATTAATGAAAGAAATACCAAATGTTCCAATATATTGCACAGCTAATGGTAAGAAATCCTTAATAGGACAGTTTCATCACCCGGAATGGAATTATGTAGTAGTTAAGACTGGTGATTCTATAGATATTGGAAATGGTAAGAGTTTGGTATTTGTAGAAATGCCTATGCTTCACTGGCCTGATTCTATGGCGGTTTATTTAACAGAGGATAATATTTTATTCTCC
>JAAYEN010000027.1 GCA_012728775.1 Tissierellia bacterium | reverse complement strand
GTATCATATGGAGGTTCATCAATGGTGGCCAGCTTTTTGTCCTTGGGCGTACTACAAGTATGCTCTGAAGAATTAAAACACAAACCAATAGAATCGGAGCCAGACTATGAGTGATAGAGAAAAAAGGCGAATTCTAGTATTGTTAAGTGGAGTTGTAGTTTTATTAATAGCCTTGATGGTTTATTTGACTTACTTTATGATTTTTGAAGGGGAAACCTATAGATCTAGTAGTCAAAATAGAAGAAATACTATCGAAAGTGCAAATATACTAAGAGGCTCATTCTATGACAGAGACAATCAAGTACTAGCTCAAACAATTATAAATGAAGATGGAAAAAAGATTAGATCATATAGTTATCCCCATTTGTATTCCCATGTCATAGGCTATACTTTTCCCGATTTAGGCAAATCAGGATTAGAACTTACCATGGATGAATATCTTACAAATAGGCATAGTTTAGGTATCGAAGAAGCTATAAAGAAATACTTTGAAAGAGAAAGTACAGGGCACTCTATAAGACTTTCTATAGATACTCAAGTGCAGCTTAAATCTTCTGAATTATTGGGAGATAATAAAGGAGCTATAGTAGCATTAAATCCAAAAACTGGTGAAGTTTATTCAATGGTGAGTAAACCAAACTTCAATCCAGTGAACCTCAGGGAAAATTGGAAAGAGATAAATGAAAGTGGTGAGTCTCCGTTATTTAATAGAGCAATAAATGGTTTGTATCCTCCAGGATCCGTAATGAAGGTAATTTCCACAGCATCAATTTTGGAGGAGAAAATTCCTTTAGACTACACTCATACTGGAACTCAAGTAATAGACGGATATGAATATAAAGATGCCACAAGTAGACAATATGGAGAAATTGGTTTAGAAGAAGCTTTTATTAGAAGCTTGAACACCTATTTTGTAGACAAAATTCAAAAGGTGGGCCAGAGTAAGTTCGAACAGACTGCTAGTAGATTTATGTTTGAAGAGACGATTCCATTTGAGCTACCAATATCTAAATCAACTTTAAATTTTTCAAGCTCGACTAATAAAAATCAATTGTCAGCTAGTTCAATCGGCCAAGGAAGAGTTCTTTCAACCCCGATGGAAATGGCCTTAATGGCATCAGCGATTGCAAATAATGGAACAATTATGAAGCCTTATTTGGTTAGTGAAATTATTAAACCAGATAATACAGTTTTTAAAACCACAGAACCAGAAGTTTTAAGTCAAGCTATTTCTCCAGAATTGGCAGAAGAAATAAATAAACTTATGATTAAAACTACGAATTTAGGAACTGGGAAGAGTGCTTCCATAAGAAATATTCAAGTTTCCAGTAAGACAGGAACGGCAGAAAATGAAACGGGAAAAACTCACGCATGGTATGTGGGATTTGCACCTGCAGAAGACCCTGTAGTAGCCGTAGCGGTAATAGTTGAACAAGGTGGAAGCGGTGGAGAAGTCGCTGCACCAATAGGCAGAGACGTTATCATTTCTGTTCTAAACAATATAAGCGTAATACAATAGACTAGCTTATTTCGCAAATAAAATTTAATAAATTAATCCCTTTTATTTCTTTTGGAATAATGGGGATTATTTTTAATTTTAATCTAAATAACCATTGCATTGTTGCAAATAAAAGATATAATAAAATTAGGTAATAGGTTACCTAATAGGAGGTGTTGGTATAAATTTTTATGAAATAGACAAGAGATTACAAATTTATGCTAATTTATTTAGAGTTTCTAATAAATTACAAGCAACTATGGATAAAAAGATGGACGAAATTACTTCTAAACAGTGGTTTGTTTTAGGGGTTTTAGAGTATTTTGAAGATTTTCCTACATTAAAAGAACTTTCACATCAACTTGGATATTCTCATCAAAATACAAAACAGCTATTAAATAAACTAGAGGAAAAAGGTTTTGTAAGATTTGAGGAAGATCCAATAGATAAACGGTCTATTAGAATCCGTGGAACTGACAAAATAAAAGAATGGGAAGAGAGAAATGCTGAGAATGCTCAAATGTTTATTGAGATGCTATTTGATGGAATTTCAAATGAGTATATTGAAATAGTATCTGATGTTTTAAATGAATTTTATAAAAGGCTAGATAAAATTTATGAAAAAAATTAAGTTGATACTAATTTTTTAGCTTTGCTAGTAGCGTGGTTATAATAAAATCTGTAGCAACTTTTCTGGAGGAAGGAAATGAATAAAAATCCATTGGTACTATATTCATCAAAATACGGACACACAAAAAAATACGCAGAATTAATTGCACAAAGACTAAATGTAAAGGCCAACAATATCGAAGATACTGATTTGGAAAAACTTAGTGATGTGGATGTTATTATATATGGCAGCAGTTTATATGCAGGGAATATAAATAAGTCTAAGGAGATTTCCAAATTAATCGAAAAAGAATTAATAATATTTACTGTAGGTTTGGCTAATCCTAAAAATACAGACTATGAAGAAGTTGTTAATCGAAACTTTTCAACGAAGGATAAAGAAAAAATAAAATTTTTCCATTTAATGGGCGGCATTGATTACACAAAAATGAGTTTGAAGCATAAGATGATGATGTGGGTTATGATAAATATTTTAATTAGAAAACAATTGAAAGAAAACCCCACGCCAGATTTAATTTCCCTAAAAGAAAGCTATGGTAAATCATTAGAGGTTTTTGATAATAAAAATTTAGAAGAATTAATAAAATATGTAGAAGATACTTTATAGATAACATATAAAAAGGCGACCTGGGTGGTCGCGCTTTGTTTATAAGAATTTATCTTTTAAATTATGCCAGTAGAAATCCTTGTTGAATAAAAGTCTCTTAATCCATTTATTAGACATAGTTAGTTCTACTTTTTCTAAATCCCAATATTCCATCTCTTCTCCATCTACAACTAGGAGGGAAGAGTTTTTGTATCTGGGTGGCGGGTCTAGCATAATTCTTGTACTTCCTGGTACTATTAGACTAGACTTTAATGATCTATAAGCAGTTGAATTTAACGGCGCTATGGGAGTTAACTGTAGTGAGTGAAGTGTTGTGTATACGATGGATCCACCTAGGGAGAAGTTATATGCCGTACTTCCCACTGGACTAGATACCATTATGCCATCTCCTGCAAAAGACTGAAGATGATTGCCATCTATAAGTACATCCATTTGAATAACTTTTGAGTTTTTTCCCTTTAAAATTATTTCATTAACTGCATGGACTGTAAATTTACGATTCTTAGTGTAAATTTCGCCTTTAACCATGGAAATTTCTTCGATTCTATAATCGCCGCTGTCGTATTTGTCCAAAAATTTATCCATATCTTCAGGGCTAATTTCTTGAAAAAACCCCAAGGTTCCAGTATTAATTCCCATTATTGGCATTTTGGGGAATCGATTGTTGTGAACTGCTTTTAAAAAAGCACCATCTCCTCCAATTGAGATGGTCAGTTCTGCGTCGTGATCGAATCCTTTCGATATTGAGTATCCTCTCTCATTTAATTTATCTATTAAGTCGCTTCGGACTTTTCTGGTTTCATAATTTGTATTAGATACTACATTAATTAACTTTTTTTTCATAAAGATTGCCTTTCTATTTACTCTTTCAATGATAATATACACTGAAAAATTAATAAAGGCAAACTGAAAAAATTGTGACGATAAAAGTTTATTAACCTAAAAATGTGGTATATTTATTAATGAGATGTTTTGGAAGCTCTTTCATATGGATTGAATCCCTTGAAATGAAAGTACAAAAAGTGTATAATGTATTTACATTAAGATATCTGCGATGCACGACGGCCTGTGCTTAATTCAACCGACATATCAGACACGGGAATTTAGTGTTTGCGAGATATGACATGCCCCCAATGGGGGAAGTCAGTGTCAACCAACGAGATACCCACCTATACAAGGGCGGGTCTGAATTAACTAATGGCTACGTCATTGCGGATTTTTGCGGAAATGGCTCAGTGGTAGAGCATCGCCTTGCCAAGGCGAGGGTCGCGAGTTCG
>JAAYEN010000144.1 GCA_012728775.1 Tissierellia bacterium | reverse complement strand
CAAACTTAAAAATACCTATGTAGATGGGATGATGGTCTATATAAATGAAATGACAGGTGGAAGAATTCATTCTAACTTTAACCAAACTGTAGCAGCTACCGGTAGACTTTCAAGTCAAGATCCTAATTTGCAAAACATTCCTGTCAGAACTGATGAAGGTAGAGAATTAAGAAAAATTTTCATAAAAACTAGTGATGAAAATAAATTAATAGATGCAGATTACTCTCAAATTGAGCTTAGGCTTTTAGCGGATATTTCAGAAGATGTAAATATGATAGAATCATTTAGTAATAAAGAAGATATCCATACTACAACTGCAGCAAAAGTATTTGAAGTTACTATGGATGAAGTGACTCCATTACTAAGAAGTAGAGCAAAAGCAGTAAATTTTGGAATTGTTTATGGTATAAGTGATTATGGTCTTTCTCAGGATTTAAATATATCTAGAAATGAAGCTAAAACTTATATAGATAATTATTTAAAAAGATTTTCTGGAGTAAGTAATTATATGAGCCAGATAATAAATCAAGCAAAGGAAAATGGATTTGTTGAGACTAAATTTGGAAGAAAAAGATTTTTACCGGAATTAAGCTCAAGAAATAGAAATGTTAGAAATTTTGGTGAACGTATTGCTCTGAACATGCCAATACAAGGTACAGCTGCTGATATAATTAAAATAGCAATGATAAATGTTTACTCAAAACTAAAAAACAATGGGTATAAATCGAAATTAATTTTACAAATTCACGACGAATTAATAGTAGAAGCGTTTGTGGATGAAATAGATGAAGTAAAAAAAATACTTGTAGAAGAAATGGAAAATGCTGTAAAATTGAAAGTACCACTTACAGTGGATATTGATATTGGAGATTCGTGGTATGAAACAAAATAAACCCTATATAGTGGCTGTAACAGGCGGAATAGCTACTGGAAAAAGCACTGCTTTGAATTATATAAAAATGAGGGGATACGAGGTAATTGAATTTGACATAATAGGTCATAATGTTTTAATGGACAATTTAGTTATTAGTCAATTAACCCGAATGTTTGGGCGCTCAATTTTAGATGAGACAGGTAAAATTGATAGAAAAAAACTTGGCTCAATGGTATTTTTAGATAAAAATAAGCTCAGTTCTTTAAATAATATATCTCATCCGAAAATCTATGAAATTGCTTCAAATCAGATAAATTCCTTTAAGGAAGAGGATATAATCTTTCTAGATATACCTTTATTATTCGAGACAAGAAATAATTTTTCTGAATTTTACGAACAAATTGATGAAGTTTGGGTTATCTCTAGTAGAGAAACTGTTCAAACTAGCAGGTTAATGATAAGAGACAAAATCTCAATCGAGGAAGCGCAAAATAAAATAAAATCTCAAATGTCTTTAAAAGTTAAAGAAAGATTAGCAGATGAAGTAATTTATAATAATTCAGATATTTATGCTTTATATGAAGAAATAAGAATTGAATTAAATAATTTAGGAAAAAGAGTAAGTCTAAAGTATGAAAAGTAACCCATTATTAGGATTTATTAAAGTTGTAATTATATTAATATTAATATTTATAATAAGTATAAATTTAGCTTATCCTATATTTTATAGTGACTACGTGGAACAATATTCACGTAGTTTTGACGTGGATCAATATTTGGTATATTCCATAATTAGAGCGGAAAGTAATTTTAATACAAATGCACTTTCAGAAAAAAAAGCACAGGGTCTTATGCAAATTTTAGATGAAACGGGTGAGGAAATTTTTAATACATTGAATGTCCCAAATTACCAAAGAAATTTAAACGAGCCTAAAATTAATATAATGGCTGGAACATATTATATTAAAACATTATTAGATAAGTATAATCAAGATGAGATAAAAGCTATTGCAGCATACAATTCAGGGATGGTAAATGTTGATAGATGGTCCGAAGTGAATAGTTATAATTTTAAAGATAATATAGATTTT
>JAAYEN010000177.1 GCA_012728775.1 Tissierellia bacterium | reverse complement strand
TATTTTTTCCAGTATAATTGTTAACGTCTTCAGCAGTTTCAAAGAATTCTATATCTTTATTTTTAGGAATAAGCATTTTTGTAGTTGTTATTATTAGAACATTATTATAATTGGATAGTTCTTTTGCCAACAAAAATATGGTGGTAGTTTTTCCACCACTGCCCACAAAGGAAACTACATCTTTACTTTTTATTTCAAATTTTTCAATTAGATTCATCATTACTTCTATAGTCCAAAATTATTTCTGATGCTATGGATATGGCAATTTCATAAGGTGTTTCACCTTTTATGTCGATTCCTATTGGCGTATGAATAATATCCTTTGAATCTTTATAAGATGAGCTCTCTATTTCATCAAAAAGTATTTTAGCTTTTCTTTTTGAGCCGATAATCCCAATGTATTTTGGTTTTTTATTTAAAACGCTAAATAGAATTTGTCTATCGTATTGGTGTCCCCTTGTAAGAATAACAACATAGTCATGGATAGAAATATCCAGTTCTTCTATACTATAATCCCTAGATAAAATTCTTTTTGAATTAGAAAATGGCTCTATCTCCAAAAACTCCTCTCTATCTTCCACTACTACAGTATCAAAATTTAGATTATTAAGTATCGGAGCTAAAGATTGGGCTATATGACCACCACCAAATATCAGCGCCCTTTGTCTTCCAGTTATTAAAAATTTTATAAATTCTCCTGGTGCTGTGTCGCATTTATCCAAGGATTTTTTTAATTCTCCATCAACATATAAATTTATTCCAAAAGTATTTGTATCAAAGGATACTTCTATTTTATTTTTTTCATAATTGGAAACGGCATATTCCATAATCTCATTTATTTCCGTATTTTCTGGATCTACGTATAGAAATAAAATGGTGTTTTTCCCGCCACAAACCATTCCCATATTAATAGCTTCTTTTTCATTTAATGTGTAATTTTCGATTGTTGAGGTCTTGGTTTTTAGTAATTCTTTAGATTTTTCTATTGCAGCAAATTCTAAAGCACCTCCGCCAATTGTGCCTTCTTTTAATCCGTTTTTGTCCACAATCATCCAGGCTCCACATTCTCTAGGAGATGAGCCTTCTTTTTTTATTATAATATTTATGACAAAGGGAATTTTGTCTTTTTGCATTGATAATGATTTTTCAAATAAGTCTAACATTTCTCTCCTCTGTGATTTCTAAGTCCTAGTAAATTTCTCCAACCTCTTCTTCTACTATGGAAAGTATTTTCCCTGAATGAATCAAATTCCTTATATGGACAATATATGGATATAAATACTCATCTTCTTCCAAAACAGGAACGCAAGATTCTATTTCTTCACAAACTCTTTCTGTTACTGTACTTCTTTTTAAATTTTCGTCTATATATTGGTAGGATTGATAACTAGACAATAACTCTATTGCCAAAATGTATTCTAGTTTTTCTGCCACTTCTATACTTTTCAAAGCAGAGTTATATCCCATAGCTACATAGTCTTCTTGATTTCCACATGTAGGAATATTATCTATACTAGATGGCGTTGCCAAAATTTTCATTTCGTTTAATAGTCCTGCCTGGGTGTATTGAGGTATCATTAACCCGGAGTTTAGTCCAGGATTATTTATTAAAAACCATGGATTTTCTGATAAATTTCCATCAACGAGCCTATTATTTCTACGTTCTGACATCTTCCCAATCATTACAGCTGCCATACAAGCTGAGTCCATTTCTAACCCTATAAATGCAGAATCTGGATTTCCAGAAGAAAAAGCATCTGAAAATTCTCCATCAGACCAAATTATAGGATTATCTGCACAACTATTCATTTCATTAACGATAGACTCTTTAGCGTCATATAAAGTCTTTTTAGCTGCACCATGTAACTGGGGAACGCACCTAACAGACAAAGCATCTTGTAATCTATAATTATAGTATTTATTGGAAATTTCTGAATCATTTAAAATATCTAAAATATTCCTAGCAGTTTTCTTTTGACTAGAATGATTTTTTACACTCATTACTCTTTCGTCATATGCACGAATAGTTCCTTTGGATACTTCTAAAGTCATAGCGGCAATTACATCTGCAGATTTTGTGGCTTTTATTATATCATATAGTCCAATTCCTGCCATTGCTGTAACTCCTGTAGTTCCAGACACTAGAGCTAATCCTTCCTTATAGGACAATTCAAAATTCGAAAGATTGTATTTAGGAAATACATCTAAACAATCTAGTATTTTTCCTTTTTCCACAATTTTTCCTTCGCCTATAACTCCAAGGGCTATATGAGCTTCAGGAGACAAGTATCCTACTGAACCGTGTTTTGGAGCAAAGGGGATTATATTCTCATTCAAGAAGTATTTATATCTATCTAAGGTTTCAATTTTTACTCCGCTGTATCCTCTTCCGAGGTTTAAAAGACACATTAGCATTGTGCCCCTTACTTCTTCTTCGGACATTGGAGTTCCCACAGAAGTGGCATGGGATTTCACAATATTTTTTTGAAGGGTTTTAGCATCTTCTTTGGATATAGTTTTTACAACATTGGCGCCAAATCCAGTGGTTACTCCGTAGATAACTTTTTCTTCTTCAACCCATTTTTCCACCAATTCTCTACTATTATTTACTCTATCAATATAGTTTTCGGAAAATTCCACTTCGTATTTATCTCTGACTATATTCATAAATTCTTCAAGGCTTATCTCTTGATCTAAAATAATTTTTTTATCTTTCATATTTTACCTCTAAAAGTTAAGTGGAGGTTATATAAAATAACCTCCGCTTTTTCTATTCTACTAAATCATCAAAGAAGAACATTTTTACAGCTGATATAATTTGCAAAATAAAGATAAACAATACTACAAATCCACCTGCTGCTGCTAAGGATTTTACACCTTGCACTCCTTGTTCTCCTCCACCAAATGCTGCCATGATAATTGCTACTATTCCTATTGTAGCTCCCCAAATAACTTTTAAATATCCAGGCGCTTCCGAGCCAATTGGAATATCTTTTATACACATAGATGCTACGTTGTTAGATGTTGCATCTGCTGCTGTTACAAAGGATACTAATATAATTAACAAGTTTGCTGGAATTAATATAGCTGATAGTGGAAGACTCTTTATAAACTCGAATAACGCCATTGTTGCATTTGAATTTTGAATTGTTCCTACTAAATCAACTTGTCCAGTCATTTGCATATGAAGGCCATAGCTTCCCCATATACTAAACCAAATTATTCCAAATATTGCAGGTAATACAAAGTTAATTAAAAGCACATCTTTGATTTTTCTACCATAGGAAATTTGTCCTAAGAAAATTCCTGTTACCGGTGCATATGCAATCCAAACTGCCCAGTCAAATAACGTCCAAGATCTTACTAATGGCGCCCCACCTATGTCTATTGGGTCAAGTCCCCAAATCCAGAAATTTTGTAACCATTCTGCCATTCCTGCTGTGGAATTTCTGAAAATATATAGTGTTGGTCCAATTATAAGTAATAATAGTAATAATCCGTAATAGAACCACGCGTTCATGCTTCCAACAAGTTTTAGACCTTTATCTATTCCCACATATGTAGAAAAAGTGAAAAGAAGAATTATTACTACTCCAACTCCAATAAATAACGGCAAAGTTGTAGGGATATTATATGCAGAATTTAAACCAGATGTTATAAGTACAATACACATTGCCAATCCTGATGTAAGCCCTATAGCTATTGCCAACATTGATAATGTATCTATTATCGCTGATACAGGACCAGTTTTGATTTTATCGCCAAAAAGTGGAACTAACGTTGATGTTACGTTTAATTTTTCTTTTTTGTTAAAATAAATATATGCTACTAATACTCCTGCTAAACCATATAATGCATATGGTATAAAAGACCAATTATAGAAACTTCTTCCAAGGGCAAATCTAGCTGCTTGAGCTGAAAATGGTTCTATTCCTAGCCCATCTAATTCTCCCCATACATTTCCGTAATATATTAATGGTTCATTTAGTCCCCAGCTTACGATTCCTGTTGCTACTCCTCCTGTAAGAGTCATTGCAAACCATGTAAACATTGTATATTTTGGTTTTGCATCTTCTCCACCAATTCTAATATTTCCAACTTTTGAAAACATTAAAACTACTACGATAATTAAACATGCTATTGTAACATATTGATATAGCCATCCGAAGGTATCCAATGACCAATTAAAAAATGTATTTGAGGCACTTGTTAGTGCTTCATTATTAACTAAACCTACGATGGCAGCTATTAGCATTAATGAAAATGCTGGTATAAATACTTCCCATCGAATATTTTTCTTATTATCCATAATATCCTCCTAATTTTGAAGTAATTCTTTAGACTTAATCAATTCGTATATCTTTTGAATATCTTTGGATTGATTTCTGTCTTTGTCATAAAATGGCACTGCTTCTCTAATTAATTCATATGCTTTTTTGGTTCCAACGCCCAAATCATGATTCCCTCTTAAATCTATGGCTTGGACAGCGTGCATAGCTTCAATTCCAATAATATATCGAATATTATCTAACATCTGAAATATCTTATAACAAGCCAATGGCAGGTTACTTGCGTGGTCTTCTATGGAGCCTGCTAATGAATAAAAATCCATAGATGAAGGATTAGCAAGGCCTCGGTTTTGTGTATCTAATAATGTATAAGTCTTTTGAATAGTTCCATATGCAATTGTAGTTACTTCTTTTGGCGTTAAGAATTTAGATAGTCCAGTAAACGCTGGGTCAGCTAGCTTTATCATTCTATAACATGAAGTTTTGGATAAATGACTTAATGCAGTAGCAAGCATTTCTACGCCAATAGCCAAAGAAGTTACTTCAAAGTTTGCACTAACAAAGGATGAATTTTCATCAATTATTATGCAAGGATTGTCATCTGTAGTATTCATACTAACTAATAACTGTTCTTTCACATAGTCCATGGCATCGTACATTGCACCATTAACTGAGTGAGCGCATCTAAAACTTAATGGATCTTGGAGAGCTCTATTAGGATCTGGTTTATGTAAAAAGCTACCTTCTAATAGTTCTCTATATTTTTTTGCGCATTGTATTTGTCCTCTAATGCCCCTTGCTTGATTTACATCTTCTCTGAAGGATTCCATAACTCCATTTAGTCCTTCTAAACTTAAGCAAAATATTATGTTGGACATTTCTACAATTTCTTCGATTTCTTTTAAAACCACAGCTGTCATGGCTTCGCCTTGGGCATTGTTGGAAACTATACTTAATCCATCTTTAGGTCCTAGAATTGCAGGTTTTAGCCCCACTTCTTCCATAGCCTTATTAGAGTTCATTATTTCGCCTTTAAACTCTACATCTTCTTCTCCAATAAATGCTAAACCTATGTGGGATAAGGTAGTAATGTCTCCTTCTCCTATTGAAGATCTCATAGGGACTCTTGGATGAATTCCGTAGTTTAAAAAGTCTCTATAATGATACAATAAATCTAAGGAAATTCCCGTATGTCCTGTTAGGGCTTTATTAAGTCGTAATAGCATAATTGCTCTTACATGTTCACTAGGATGATAGGGACCTACTCCTAGGGAATGGCTGTTAAGTAGATTTCTGTTATACTCTTCAAAAAAATCTTGATCAAATTCTTTATCTTTGTTCCATCCTACTCCACGGTTTAAGCCGTAGACTGGTTTACCTTCTGCTGCCATGTCAAAAAGAATCTGTCTAGCTTTTTTGACATTTTCTTTTGCCTCTTCTGAAATTTCTACAGATCTATTGGCATATGCCACACTGTACAAATCTTCTAGCTGAATTGGCTCACCAGTTAAAATTAATGAATTCATAATTTCACTCCACTCTTATTAAATTTCAAAATGAATAAAATTGCGTGTTATTCTTATCTACTATACCTCCTTTTTTTCTAATGTTTCAATAATTCTTTCAGGACTTGCTGGATAGATTGTCATATTAGTTCCCAATGCATGATTTATAGCATTCATAACTGCTGGCGCAGGTGCTACCGCTGTTACTTCCCCTACACTTTTTAGACCAAAAGGTCCTGTCTCGTCATCAGTTTCTACCAATATGATATCTATATTTGGCATATCTTGTGAGTTTAGTATATGATATTTTGATAAACTCATATTTCTCACGTTTCCATTTTTATCTATCTCAATTTCTTCCGAGAGAGCCATTCCTATGCTAAATTGGCATCCCCCCTGAATTTGTCCTTCGACTAATAGTGGATTAATTGCTTTTCCTATGTCATGGGCGGACAAGAAATTTATTATCTCCACCAATCCAGTCTTTTTATCCACTTTCACTTCTGCAAAACATGCTGCCAGCGCCGCTGGATTAGCTTTAGGTTTATGTTCCACATATACTGTGGTTTTATCTCTCATAAACTTTTCTCTCATGGCACTGATTTCTCCGTAGGAATAAGATTTATCAGAGTCTTTTATCTTGACAGCGCCATTTTCGATATACATATCCTTATATTCAATTTCTTCTACAGTATTCAAAGTGTCAAAAAGTTTTTCTATTAATAATTCTCCGGCTTCTTTTATCGCTCCTCCTAGTACATAAGTTACTCTACTAGCTTGGGTTCCTGCTGCATCATAAGGCGTTATAAATGTATCTGCTTCTGTTACTCTCACTTTAGAAACATCAAGATCTAATGTCTCCGCTGCCATTTGTTCTAATGTCGTTATGGTTCCGCATCCTTGTTCATGGGCACTTACTTTACAAAAAACATCTCCATTTCTTGAGAGATCCATTTCGATATTTACAAAGTCTGGATACGCTCCATAATAACCACTACCATGAGTTGCACAAGCTACTCCAACTCCGTAGGAATATCTATCGTCATTTTTTTCTCTGATGTGATTGTATTTATTTTTCCAATCAAACTTTTCCATACCTTTGATAATACATTGTTTTATGCCAGCTTTTCCTAGATTTGGACCTCCTGATGGATCTTCGTCATACTCATCAATTAGATTTTTTAATCTAAGTTCACATGGATCCATTCCCAGTTTAATGGCTGCATTTGTAATATTTATTTCTGTAATTGCGTGTATTTGTGGTCCACCGTACGCTCTCGTAGCTCCTGATGGAGTAGCATTCGTATAGTATGATTTTCCGTTATAATATTGATCTTTGATTTTATACAGTCTAAATAATTTCTTCGCAGATGCTCCTAAGAGAGTTCTATTGTTTGTGTCGTATGCTCCGCCATCTAACTTTGCATTTACATACCTTCCTAAAATAGTTCCATCTTTTTTTACTGCTGTTGAAACTTCAATGTCCATGCTAGTTCTAGCTACTACTCCAACCATGCTTTGCTTTCTATCCATGTAAATCATAACTGGACGCTTCTCGCTCCAAGCTACAAAGCCTGCTGCTAATTCTAAAACTGGTTGTTGCTTTCCACCAAAGGAACCTCCCAAGTTAGCTTTTATTACTCTAACTTGGTTATATGGGATATTCAAAATTCTAGAAAGATGTCTTTGTATGGCAAATACTATTTGACTTCCACTGGAAACTACTAAATTTCCAAATTCATCTACTTCTCCTAAGGCTGAATAATTCTCTATAGCTAAATGATGTGTTCTAGGAGTAATGCCTCTGTCGGTAATTATTAAATCCGCATCTTCAAATGCTGATTCCCAATCTCCGCTTTTAAATACCTTTACACAAGCTAAATTAGTATCGCCTTTTATAATAACTTCATCTTTTTCTGCCGATTCAAATCCTATAACAACTGGCAATTCTTTGTAGATAACTTTTATTTTTTTTATTGCTTTTTCTACAGAGTATTTAGATTCACCTAAAACTAAAGCTATTCTATCTCCAACGAATCTAGCCCTATCATTAATTACGTATTCATCCTTATGGCCCTCTACTCCTGCAAACCACTCCATGGAATTGTATGTAACTTTTGGAACGTCTTTATGAGTCAATATTTTATAAATTCCTTCTGTTTTTAAAGCTTCTTCAAAATCGAAGGTCACATCTGCATGGGCTTTTTCACTTAAGATAAATTTTCCGTATAACATATTATGTCTTTTAATATCTTCGACATATTTAGTCTCACCCGTTGCTCTCGGTCTTGAGTCTTTTCTAATAACTCTTTTACCTACATATTTATATTTATTCATAATTTACCAAATCCTCATATATATTCTCTATTAATCCCTGTACGGCAACCCTTTTATAATATTTAGAATCCCTAGTAGGTATAGCTTTTTCCACTTCTTCAAATGCAGCTTTTTGCAAATTATTTAAATTTAATTCAGACAACTTCTTTCCTAAGAATTCTTTTTCTAAAATTTCAGCTTTACTGGCTTTTGTTCCCACGGAGCCTAGAAATATATTGGCTTTTTTTATAATATCTTCTTCAACAAGTAATACTGCTGAACAGTTTAATTTTGATATAGTAACTGCCTTTCTAGAGCCTACCTTTCTGAAGGAGCTAATTTCTTTAGATTTTTCTAAAATAATTTCTATAATAATATCGTCAGGATTTAGAATAGTTTGATTTCTACCTGTTACTAATTCTGATATGGGGATAATTTTTTCTTCATTATTTTTGTTTAAAATTTTGATATTTGCATCGAAAGAAAAACATGCTAATAAAACATCTGCACATTGACTAGCGTTTGCTATATTACCGCCAATTGTAGCTCGGTTTCTAATTAGTTCAGAGCCTAATTCATATGCAGCTTGATAAACGGATCTAAAATCTTTATAAATAATTTCACTTTCGCAAATTTCAGTCATAGTGGTCAATGCTCCAATGTATAACTTTTCATCATCTTCACGAATATAGTGAAATTCATTTAATTTTGTCAGATCCACAATATGATAATCTGTTAATTTGTGATTGTTAATATGTAATATTAAATCTGTGCCACCGGCTATAAAATATGTATTATCTAAATTACCGGCTAAAATTTTTATTAATTCTTCTCTAGAATGTGGCGAATAAAACATTATCTCATCTCCTTCGCAGCAGCATCTATAGCTTCAATAATTTTTATATATCCTGTACATCTGCACAAATTTCCTTCGATAGCACGTTTTATTTCGTCAATGGTAGGATCTTTATTCTCCATTAGTAAAGCCTTTGCACTCATTAGAAAACCAGGTGTACAATATCCGCATTGTATTGCTCCCTTTTCGATAAATTTTTCTTGTAAAATGTCTAACTCTCCATTTTCTTCAAGGCCTTCTACAGTAATGATTTCACATCCATCAATTTGGCCTGCTAAAACTGTACAAGATGTTACGGCTTTCCCATTCATGATAACAGTACAAGCTCCACACTCTCCCTCAGAACAACCCTCTTTCGTTCCAGTTAATCCTAAGTCTTCTCTTAAGAAATCTATTAAGCGTATATCATCTTGGATATCCCTTGAAATTGTTTTCCCGTTTATAACTGCACTGATATTCACATTATCCCCCTAATGATATTAAATATTGTTCGTGCATCGTGCACGATTGATAATTTGATTTTACTACTCTTTCATTTTTTTTGTCAATATAAGTTCATTAATAAAAAAATAGTTAATGAACGTTTATTGTCCATTAACTCAAAGTGATCAAGGCTTATGAAGGTCGGAGACCATTGTCAGTCAGTTAAAATATTAAATATCGAAATTCATCGATGTAAGATCTTTATAAAAATGCAATTTAAGTAATTCTCTAGTCCTATCTGGATCTTTATCTTTTACGGATTGTAAAATCATACTATGCTCTTCCATATGCTTTTCTTTATAAGTTTTTTTGTTATAAACAGAGGCTAAAACAAGCATTGGAAACATATATTCAAATAAATTTATTAAACAAGTATTCCCAGAAGCTACGACTATTTGTCTATCGAAATTCAAAGAGGTTTCTATATACTTGTAGTCAAATTCTTCGTCATTATCATATATTTTTTTATGTTCTTGATATGCCGAATCTAACAGTTGGACTAATAGTTCTGTCTTATTTTCTTCCAGACAAGTTTCAAATCCTCCATTAAGTAATATTAAAACTGCTTCATTTATTTCGATTAATTTTTCTTCTGATAAGTTTACGACTTTATATTTTGAGCTACCTTCAAAATTAACCAATCCTTCCGAAGAAAGGTGGGATAGGGCTTCTCTAATAGGGGAGTTGCTAACTTGAAGTTCTTCTGTCAGTCTTGCTATAACTAAAGTCTCGTTGAGATGGTATTCTTTTTTAAATATTCTTTCTTTTATTAAATTATAAACCTTGTCTTTAAGGCTTTCTTTTGTAAGTTTCATAATATGCTCCAAATCAATTTGTTTCAACGTTTTAATTATACATCATAAATAAAAATCTTAAAAGGGGTTCAATTTTGTGATTATTATCTCCAAAACAGTTATCTCGCAATTATCTTTAATAATATAAAAAATAAAAACAGGTTATTTTTATTTTAAACCTGCTTTGTTGTCAATTATTTAAACGTTTATATCCATTCCAGAGCTATAATAAGTGAAGTTTCCTATAGCTAGGAGCTTTTTTGTTTGGTCATAAAGTTCAACGTGGTATCTGGAAATTCTATTTCCATGTTGCAAAACTTTAGCATAAGCGTAAAGGGTTTCTACATTTTCTCCTGCTGCTAAATATTCCATATTGGCATTTACAGTTACTACTTGTTTTCCGTAGGTTCTAGCTGCAGAGCCTCCTATCGTATCGGCCGTTGAAAATAGCAGTCCTCCATGGAGAATGCCTTGGGAGTTGTAATGTTCTGGTTTTATTGTAACTTCACCTTCTGCGTAACCTTCTGACATTTTTATAGTTTTT
>JAAYEN010000189.1 GCA_012728775.1 Tissierellia bacterium | reverse complement strand
TAATGTGCTTTTGGAGTACCTACCTGAACAATTAACAGAAGAAGAATTAATTGAAATTGTTAAGGAAGTTATAGAAGCGGGCGACTATACTATGAAAGACATAGGAAAAATTATGAAAGACGTAATGCCAAAAATCCAAGGAAAAGCTGATGGAAAAATGGTAAACGCAGTCGTTCGTAAAATTTTAGCGTAGTCTTTACGGCACGGGGTAATACTCGTGCTTTTTTATTCTAAAAAACAGAATGATATACTTTTAACTATTATACTAATAATGTAATAATGTGTAAATATATAAGATATACTAGAATAATGGCAATAAGAAATAAAAAATTATTAGATAAGTGATAAATATTTCTCATTTGCTATGGTAATTTTTTCCTTATAGGAATATACTGTAAATATATTATTATAAGGAGGAATTATTACAATGGAAAGTAAAGTTGAAGGCGAAAAAAAGAAAAGAGGATTTCCTAGTGCGTTTACAGTTTTGTTTATAGTTTTAATTTTTGCAGCTGTGTTAACGTTTATAGTCCCAGCTGGTTCATATGAACGATTGGTTTATAATGGAGACGGAGATAACTTTTCTATTTCAAAGCATAGTGGTGAAGAGGTCACAATAGAAGCAAGCCAAGATGAATTAGATAAATTAGGCGTGACTATTCCTTTGGAAAATTTCCAAAAAGGAGAAATTTCAAAACCCATTGCAATTCCAGGTACTTATCAAGAAATGGAACAAAGACCCCAAGGAATTGTTTCATTAATCAAAGCGCCAATCTCTGGAATAGCAGATAGTATTGGTATAATAGTTTTCGTTTTAGTATTAGGTGGTAACATAGGAATATTAAATGCTACAGGTACATTTGATGCTGGTATTGCAGCTTTATCTAGAAAAACAAAGGGTAAAGAATTTTTCTTAGTTGCAATTATATCTACAATAGTAGCTATTGGTGGAACTACATTTGGAATGGCTGAGGAAACGATTGCTTTTTACCCAATACTAATGCCAATATTTATTGCTAGTGGATTTGACGCGATGGTGACAATTGCAGCTATATATATGGGCTCTTGTATAGGAACTATGTTCTCTACTACAAATGCATTTTCTGTCGTAATTGCTTCTAATGCTGCAGGCATTAGTTTTAATAAGGGGCTTTATATCAGATTGATTTCTTTAATAATTGCACAAATTATAACTTTAATCTATATATATAGATATGCTCAAAAAGTAAAAAAAGATCCAAGTAAATCTTTAGTTGCAGAAGATATGCCTAGAATTGAACAAAGATTTTTAAAAGATTATGACCCAACAAATGTTTTACCTTTCAATTGGAGAAGGATTGCAATGTTAGTAATATTTGTATTGGCATTTCCAATAATGATTTGGGGAGTATCTTCTCAAGATTGGTGGTTCGAAGAAATGTCAGCTTTATTCCTAGCGGTTGGAATAGTTAATATATTCTTATCAGATTTAGGTGAAAAAAAAGCAGTGAATACATTTTTAGATGGAGCTGCGGATCTTGTAAGTGTAG
The DNA here is from genome assembly GCA_012728775.1 of Tissierellia bacterium. The sequence continues at coordinate 15,191 of JAAYEN010000189.1, read as the reverse complement.
CATTAATTATAGGTGTTGCAAGGGGAATAAATCTTATAATGGATGATGGGGCTATTTCTGACACTATTCTATATAGCACTTCAAATATAATTGGTAATATGAATGGAGTTTTATTTTCTACAGTACAAATGATATTATTTTCAATCTTAGGAATATTTATTCCATCTTAATCAGGGTTAGCTACATTATCTATGCCTATTGTAGCTCCTTTAGCAGATGCAGTAAATATTGGAAGGGACGTAGTAGTATCAGCATATAACTATGGCCAAGGTTGGATGTCATTTATTACTCCTACAGGATTAATATTGGCAACATTGGAAATGGTAGATGTCTCATATGATAAATGGCTTAAATTTATTTTACCTTTGATGGCTATAATTGGAGTTTTTGCTATAATAATGTTGGGTATTCAAACTGTATTATAAAATCATTTAGGAGGCATATATGGAAAAGATGATGGAGAGGTTTTTAAAATATATTAGCATTGATACAAAAAGTGATGAGGACAATGAAAATTGTCCTTCATCTACTGGTCAGTTGGATTTGGGGAATATATTAGTTTCAGAGTTAAAAGATATAGGCATTGAAGATGCTCACATTGATAAAAATGGATATGTTTACGGATCTTTAAAGGGAAATGTTACTGGAGTACCTACAATAGGGGTAGTTGCACACATGGATACTTCTCCAGATATGGATGGAAAATGTGAAAATCCTCAAATAGTTGACTATGAAAGCGGAGACATTAAATTAAATGAGAAATATAGTTTAACGGTAAAAGAATTTCCATTTTTGAAAGACCTAGAGGGACATAAATTAATAACTACTGATGGAACGACTCTACTAGGCGCAGACGACAAAGCGGGAATAGCAATAATTATGAATGCTATTGAATTTTTGATAAACAATCCTCAGATAAAGCGCGGTGATATAAAAATAGGATTTACACCAGATGAAGAAATTGGTCGTGGTGCAGATTTATTTGACGTAGAAAAGTTTAATGCTGATTTTGCATATACTTTAGATGGGGGACCTGTCGGGGAGTTAGAATATGAAAACTTCAATGCTGCTTCTGTAGAAATAAAAATACAAGGGAAAAATGTTCATCCAGGCTCGGCAAAAAATATAATGATTAATTCTTTGAAACTTGCCATGGAATTAGATAGGATGTTACCGACAAATGAAGTTCCAGAATATACTGAAGGTTATGAAGGATTTTATTTACTTGATGAGATTACGGGAACGGTAGATTCTACGAATATGTTCTATATAATCAGGGATCATTCAATGGAGAAATTTGAAGAAAAAAAAGATCTTATGAAAAAAGTTGTGGATTTTTTAAACGAAAAATATGGAAATGTAATAGAATTAAAAATTGAGGATAGTTATTACAATATGAAAGAAAAAATTCTTCCTCATATGGAAATTATTGATTTAGCAAAAAAATCCATGATAGAAGTTGGAGTTGAACCAATTATTAAACCTATAAGAGGTGGGACAGATGGAGCAAGATTATCTTATATGGGACTTCCAACACCAAACTTATTTACAGGTGGATATAACTATCATGGAAGATTTGAATTTATTTCATACGATTCAATGAAAAAGTCTGTAGAGGTATTACTAAAAATAATTGAGAATAACGCAATTGGAAATATTAAGGAGTAATTATGTTAAAAAATGTTGACTCAAAAAGAGTTCTAGATTTTTTTAGAGAAATAAGCAAGATTCCAAGATGTTCTGGGAATGAAAAAGAAATTTCTGACTATTTGAGAAATTTTGCCTTAGAATTAGATTTGGAAGTAATTCAAGATGAATTATTAAATATTGTAATAAAAAAACCTGGCTCAATTGGTTATGAAAAATCACCTACTGTAGTTTTGCAAGGGCACATGGATATGGTATGTGAAAAGGGAACTAATTCAAAACATGACTTTTCTAAAGACCCTATAGAACTCATCGAAAAAGAGGGTTTTATAACTGGAAATGATACAACATTAGGAGCAGATGATGGTATAGCTGTAGCAATGGGAATGGCAATACTAGAAAGTGATAATATCCCTCATCCGCCTTTGGAACTATTAATTACAGTAAGGGAAGAGACAGATATGAGTGGAGCTTTGGGATTATCTTCTGAAATCTTAGATGGAGATATGATGATAAATATTGATTCAGAAGAAGAAGGGATTTTAACAGTAGGATCTGCTGGTGGGGTTACCGTTTATGCAACTCATATGATTGAAAAAGAAGAATGCGACTGGAATGCCTATAACGTAAAATTTGATGGCTTAAAAGGCGGGCATTCTGGAATGGAAATAGATAAAAATCGCGGAAATATGATAAAAGTCATGAATGAATTCTTATCTATTTTAAGTAATAAAACAAAAATCAAGGTAGGAAAATTTACTTCTGGTTCGTTGGACAATGCCATTCCTAGATCAGGTGAAATTAATCTTTGTGTCGAAAATAATGATAGAGAAATTTTTGAATTTGCAAAAAAAGAGTTAATAAGCAAATTTAAAGACGTAGATGGAAAAATAACAATTGAAGTAGATGAAATAAATGACAAAGAAGTATGGTCTGAAACTATTTTTTCCGATATTACTAAGATGATATCTGAAATTCCTACTGGAGTATTTAGCTTTGTAAATGGAAGTAATTTAGTAGAGAGTTCAAATAATTTAGCTTTGATAAAAGAAAAAGATGAAGAAATATATCTTGAAATTTCAATTCGAAGCTCTGACGTTGCTAAAGAAAAAGAAATTGTAGATAAATGTATTCAAATATTGGATGAAAATAATTTTGAAAGTAAATTAGATTCTTCATATCCAAGTTGGGAATATAAAGCGGTATCTCCTTTGAGAGATTTAGCTCAAAAAATATATAAGAAAATGTACAAAGAGGAAATTGAGACATTAGTAGTCCATGCTGGACTTGAGTGTGGAGCAATATCTTCACAGTATCCTAATATGGATATAATTTCTATCGGACCAAATATAACTGGAGCTCATACTCCAAAAGAGAAAATGGATTTAAAATCAGTTGAAAGAGTTTATGAATATGTTCTAGAACTTTTGAAAGAAATAAAGTAGTAAAATAAAATTAGCAATTAATCAAAAAAGAAAACTTAGGTCTAAATTCTGAGTTTTCTTTTTTCTTTATATTAAAGAGCATATAAAGAATATAAAAATGCATAAAAATCAGCCATTTTTTAGACTGTTTTCCAGTCTTTTTTGTGCGAAAAAGTCTGTTATCGTTTATAATATAGAAAGTCCTTTATTATTTTAAGTTAAAGGTATATAATGGAATAGAACATTAGTTTCATATGAGGTGAAAAATGAAAATTAAATTTATAAATGAAAGTAACAATAAACTGCCTAGTTATAGCACTCCTGGTGCTTCTGGTATGGACTTAAGGGCAAACTTAGAAGAACCCATTATTCTATCTCCCATGGAGATTAAATTAATTCCTACAGGAATTAAAGCAGAAGTTCCACTAGGATATGAGATACAAGTAAGAGCTAGAAGTGGCTTAGCACTTAAATATGGTATATCTCTTGTAAATGGAGTGGGAACAATCGACTCTGATTATCGAGGAGAAATAGGAGTTATATTAATTAACTTAGGAAAAAAAAGTTTTACTATCAATCACGGAGATAGAATAGCACAACTAGTAGTGGCTAAATATGAATATGTAGAAATCGAAGAAGTAGAGGAGTTAACTGAAACGAAGCGAGACCCAAGTGGTTTTGGCTCCAGTGGAATCAAATAATATGGCTAATTCAAACAGAAGAATCAAAAAAACTACAAAGAAAAAATCACCAAATTTTGAAATAAACAATTTGACTAGGGTTATTTTAATTATCACAGCAATTATTTTATCCCTTTGTTTTTTGACTAATAAAATGGGACAAGTTGGATTATTAATAAACAATATTTTTTATTTAATTTTAGGTAACGGAGTAGTTGTCTTACCAATACTTATGGTATTTGTGGCAATTAATTCATATCTAAACTCTATTGAAACGTCAGATATTTTACTTATTATTTCAGCAATTGCTATTTTAATTTTATCATCAATTTCACTAGACTCCGTTTCAGCTTTACCAGGAATTTACAAAAATAGATTTTCCCTTGGTTTAGACCCACGGATTTTAGGTATAAACGGTGGATTATTGGGAGCTTTTATTAATTCTTTTTTATTAAATTTATTTGGAAGTCTGGGACTAACAATTATTGTTATAGTATTATTATCAGTATCTTTAGTGGTATTTTTCAACTTAGATTATCAAGAAATGGGCAGCAATATTGGGATAGGACTTGAAAATCTAAGATCTAAATCCAAGGAACTTACAGAAAGTGCTAAGAAAAAAGCTATTGAGAGAAAAAATAACAAAGAAGTAAAAGCCGTAGAAGAGCTACGTTCTCAAAGGGAAAATATTAAAATAAATCACCCAAGCCTAATGGATAGCGACCAAGCTTTTGCAGAAGATAATCGTAAAAGAAGTGTTAATTTTCAAATTGGAAATGAGGAAGGAAAAGAAGAGGATCCTTTTATATTTGAACAACCTGAATTTCCTTCATTTGAAGAAGTAGAAAAGATTTCATTAGTTACTGAAACGGATAAATTAGAAATTCAAAAAGAAATTGAAGATAAGGAGGACTCACCTGTATATGAGTATCCTCCAATATCTTTATTAAATAAAAAAAGAAAATCTGACAAAATTGACAAAGATGAAATTTATGAAAACAGTAGAATCATTGAAGAAACCATGGAAAATTTTGGAATTGATGCGAAAGTAGAAAGGGTAAATTCTGGTCCTACTGTGACATGCTACGAATTGGTTCCTGCGGCGAATGTAAGATTAAGTAAAATAGTAGGATTGGCAGATAACTTATCCTTTAGTTTAGCATCACCGGATATTAGAATCGAAGCTCCTATTCCAGGAAAAACTGCTGTGGGAATAGAAGTTCCCAATAGGGAAAAATCCATGGTAACTTTGGAAGAAGTAATTAACTCTAAAGTATTTGAAGAAAATAAATCTGATCTTCCTTTAGTTTTAGGAAAAGATACAGATGGAGGAATTGTAATTTCAGCAATTGATGAAATGCCTCACCTACTCATAGCAGGAGCTACTGGTTCAGGGAAGTCTGTATGCGTTAACTCAATAATAATTTCCTTACTATATAAGACATCTCCAAAGGATTTAAGACTTATTTTAATAGATCCTAAAATAGTAGAATTAGGAATATATAACGATATTCCTCATTTATTAATTCCAGTCGTTACAGAGCCTAAAAAAGCAGCATCTACTCTAGCTTGGGCCGTTGAAGAAATGGAAAGAAGATATAAGACTTTTGCTGAAAACTTTGTAAAAGATATTCGAGGATACAATGAAAAGTTTGCAGGAACAGATGAGAAGCTAGCTAAAATTGTAATAATAATAGACGAGTTAGCTGATTTGATGATGGTGGCATCTAATGAAGTGGAAGATTATATTCAAAGGTTGACACAAATGGCTAGGGCAGCTGGAATGCATTTAATTATTGCTACCCAAAGACCATCAGTGGATGTTATTACCGGAATAATAAAGGCAAATGTTCCATCAAGGATTTCCTTTGCCGTTTCGTCTCAAGTGGACTCTAGAACAATTTTAGGTTTTGCTGGAGCTGAAAAATTATTGGGTAAAGGAGATATGCTTTTTCATCCGTCATTTTATTCAAAACCTAAGAGAATTCAAGGTGCCTTTGTGTCTCCTAAGGAAGTGGATAGGGTTGTGGAATTCTTTAAAAATAGAGAGTATGATGTGGATGTAAGTGAAGAAATAATTGAAGAGATAGAAAATGTAAGTGATGTAAAAAAAATAGATGCAGATCCATTATTTATGGAGGCTTTGAAGTTGATACTATATGATGAGCAAGCGTCAATATCCTATTTACAGAGAAAATTAAGTATAGGATATTCAAGAGCTGCTAGAATAGTAGATACTATGGAAGAGCAAGGATTTGTGGGTCCCTCTAAGGGTTCAAAACCTAGGGATATTTATATTACAGAAGAAGAATATTTGAAGATGTTAGGTGAAGATATTGGACAATAAGAAAGTATATTTTACTACATTGGGATGTTCAAAAAATGATGTTGATACAGACTCCATGAGAACTATACTGGAAGGTAAAAATTACTCCAGTGTATACGACCCAGAGTCTGCAGATATAATTGTAATTAACACTTGTGGATTTATAGAATCTGCTAAAGAAGAATCCATTGAAGAAATTTTTAATATGGTTTCTATAAAGGGAAAACAAAAAATATTAGTAAGTGGATGTCTATCCCAAAGATATGGGGAGGAACTTTTAGAAGAAATTCCTGAAATAGACGGTATTCTAGGCACTGGACAAATAAAAAATATAGAAGAATATATTCATAGAATGGAACTTGGAGAGAGGGTTAGCGAAACAGGAAACCTTAACGCACAGTATACCGAAGGGTTCTATAAATCGAATGTGTCCGTCAGTGAATATGTAAAAATAGGAGAAGGTTGCAATAATTTTTGTAGTTATTGCATTATCCCAAAACTTCGTGGGAAAAATCGCTCTAGAAGTATAGAAGAAATTTACGATGAAGTTAATTATCTAGTAAAAAATGGTACAAGGGAAATTATTCTTATAGCACAAAACACTACAGACTATGGAATAGATAATTATGGAGAATATGCTTTGGCTAAACTTTTAAATAAGCTTGGTAAAATAGAAGAATTAAAGTGGATTAGAGTATTGTATTTATATCCTGATAATTTTACTGAAGAGCTAGTTGATGAATTTTCTAATAATAAAAAACTAATTCCTTATGTGGATATTCCTCTTCAACATATAAATGATGAAGTATTAAAAAATATGAATAGAAGAACGAATAAAGATGACATTGTGACTTTAATTCAAAATCTTCGAAAAAAGATACCTGAAATAGTTATTAGATCTACCTTTATAGTAGGTTTTCCAGGGGAAACGACAGAACAATTTGAAGAATTATTAGACTTTTTAAAAGAAGTTAAGTTAGATAGAGTAGGTGCTTTTAAGTATTCTAAAGAAGAAGGAACTAAAGCCTATGAGATGAAGGGTCATTTACCTGAGGATATAAAAGTAGAACGGGTAAATAAACTTATGGAACTTCAAGAAGAAATTTCCTATGAGAATTTAGAAAAGCGCATTGGCTCGGTTTTAGAAGTTTTAATTGAAGAAGATTTAGAAGATACATTGGTAGGAAGGTCTTATATGGATGCTCCTGAAATAGATGGAGTGGTATATATTAATAGAGATGACCATTTTAAAATTGAAGTGGGAGATTTTATTAAAGTGAAGATTATAGATGTAATGGAACATGACTTGATAGGTGAGATATATGAATTTAGCAAATAAAATAACTATGTTTAGATTTTTCATGGTACCAGTCTTTATGGTTTCTATGTATGTATTACCTAGTACAAGTGTAATTCCCCTTATTATTTTTGCTTTAGCAGCTGCAAGCGATGCAGTAGATGGATATGTGGCTAGAAAATATAATATGGTTACTACTTTTGGAAAGTTTGTAGATCCCTTAGTGGACAAAATACTAGTTTTATCTGCCTTTGTTTTAATGGCAGAAAAGAACGTAATTCCTGGATGGATTGTAGTAATTGTAATTTCTCGTGAACTTATTATTACAGGGTTTAGAACTATTGCAGCTGACAAAGGTGTTACTATTGCAGCTAGCAATTTAGGAAAGATAAAAACCATTAGTCAAATGTTAGCCATTATAGTGTATTTTATTTATTCCATTACTGGGAATTTTTATATGATTTATCAAATCTTAGTTTATATTATGGCTGGAGCAACATTGATTTCTGGATATGACTATATAATAAAAAATAAAAGTGTATTAGAAGGGTGATTTATGAGAGCAGCAGTTTTAAATATAGGTGACGAGGTATTATTAGGCCACACAGTTAATACAAATTTGTCTTTGATAGCAAAAACAATTTGGGATTACGGCATATTAATCGATGAACAAGTCACAGTAAGAGATGAAAAAAATGAAATTATAGAGGCATTTTGTAGATTATTTGATAAATATGACATGATATTTACCTCTGGAGGATTAGGACCTACTGCTGATGATATTACAACTGAATGTATTGCAGATGCATTGGGAAGAGATTTAGTCTTAAACGAAGATGTACTAAAGAAATTGGAATATTATTTTATTTCTTCAGGTAGAAAGATGACAGAAAATAATAAAAAACAAGCAGTATTTCCAAGGGATTCTGAAATTATTAACAACGATTTTGGAACTGCAGCTGGATATTTTTTAAGAGAACAAGGCAAATGGGTTATTGTCCTTCCAGGACCACCTATTGAAGTAAAAAACATTTTAAATAAATTTTTAAATAGATATAAAACTAAAGAAAAAATTTCTATTAGAATTATTAATACCCAAGGAATTGGCGAGTCTGCTTTGGAAGATAGGTTGAGAAAATTAGATTTAAATTCTAATTACGCAGTGAATACCTATTTTGGCGGTGGAGGAGTTGATATAAAAATTGTATCTGAAGATAGAAATGGTAATGAGATGCAAAAATTGATAGATACATTAACTGAAGAATTTAAAGAAAATATTTACGACTATGATTCAGATTCCATATCAAAATCCTTGTTGAAAAAGTTAATAAAAAATAATAAGACTGTAGCCTTTGCTGAATCATGTACTGGTGGAAATGTATCTATAAGATTTATTGAAAATCCAGATGCATCTAGAGCATTAATATGTTCCTTAGTAACGTATTCTGATGAATCTAAGATAAAAGAGTTAAACGTAAAGGCAGAAACTTTAAAGGAGCATACTGCAGTTAGCAAAGAAGTGGCTATGGAGATGCTAGAGGGACTGAAAAATAAATATAGTGCTGATTATTATGCAATAACAACAGGATATGCAAGTCCTACTGAGGATAAAAGAACTAATGGATTGGTTTATATAGGAATTTATGACAGAGAAAATGATAAGACTATTATCTTAGAAGAAATTTTTGTAGGAACTAGAATGCAAATAATAGATAGAGTAACAAATTATTTATTCTTTAATATAATAAAATTAATGGGCTAGGAGGATCTGATGACTGAACAAAAAGAAAAAGAAAAAGCTTTAGATGCTGCAATTTCTAGGATAGAAAAGGAATTCGGCAAAGGATCGATTATGAAAATGGGAGAGGACACCAGAAGAGTAATGGAAGTAATTCCAACTGGCTCAATCGAGTTAGATATCGCTTTGGGTGTTGGCGGTATCCCCAGAGGAAGAGTAGTGGAAATTTATGGTCCTGAATCTTCAGGTAAAACGACAGTAGCTCTTCATATAGTTGCAGAAGCACAAAAACTTGGAGGTAATGCAGCATTTATAGATGCAGAACACGCATTAGACCCTGAATATTCTGCAAAACTAGGTGTAGACATGGATTCTTTGTTAGTTTCCCAACCTGATACTGGAGAAGAAGCCTTGGAAATCGCGGAAATGTTAGTTAGATCTAACGCTGTGGACGTTGTAGTTATCGACTCTGTTGCTGCATTAGTACCAAGGGCAGAGATTGAAGGTGCCATGGGAGATTCCTTTATTGGACTTCAAGCTAGATTGATGAGCCAAGCTTTGAGAAAAATAACTGGAGCTATTAGCAAGTCTAATACTACTGTAATTTTTATTAATCAATTAAGAGAAAAAGTTGGAATAATGTTTGGAAATCCTGAAACCACTTCAGGGGGTAGGGCTCTTAAATTCTATTCATCTGTGAGATTGGACATAAGAAAAATCGACAATATCAAAAAGGGTGATGAATTTTTAGGTAATAGAACTAGGGCTAGAGTTGTTAAAAATAAGGTAGCACCACCTTTTAAAACTGCTGAGTTTGACATAATCTACGGAGAAGGAATTTCTCGATTAGGAGGTATTGTTGACGCGGCGGCAAATGCAGATATTATTGACAAAGCAGGTTCTTGGTATTCTTATCAAGGGGATAGAATGGGTCAAGGTAGAGATGCTGCTAGAGCTTATTTAGAAAACAATCCTAGTAAGTTACTTGAAGTAGAATTAAAAGTTAGAGAACATTATAATTTAAATATACCTAAAGAACTAACCCAAGGGATTGAAGAAAACAAATTAGAAGAATTTCAAATGATGTTAGATGAGGATGAAGAGTAGTTATGAAACTGCTCTTCTTTACAGATACTCATATTAGAGCTACCAATCCAAGAAATCGATTGGATAATTTTTATGAGAGCATATTAACAAAACTAGAAGAGATAAAAGATTATGCCAATAGTGAAAAGGTCGATTATGTAATTCACGGAGGAGATTTATTTGATAGACCAGATTCTGCAATTAAATCCACTGGAGAGGTGGGGAAGATATTGGCTAATTTTAATATGCCAATATTTATTGTGGCAGGTAATCACGATATTTTCGGATATAATAAAGGCACCCTCAATAGATCTATGTTAGGATTATTAGATAATTTGAGTATATTAAGATTAATTCCTGACGGAGGAATAGAGCTATCTGATGATGATACAAAAATCCTTTTATTAGGAAAAGATTATTCTTCTGATTTAGACTTAGACAAATCTAATTACATAGTTAAAAAAGATGAATTAAAAACAGATGCTGATTATATAATAAATATAGTACATGGTTTTTTAACGGACAGGCCATTTATCAAACACGTACCCCATATTCTAGTAGGAGAGATATTAGATACGGACGCTGATATAACACTTTCAGGTCACTATCATACTGGATATCCTACCCAAATACATGGCGGAAAATACTTTTCCAATCCTGGAAGTATGGTTAGAATAACCAATAGTATTGCAGAAATAAATAGAAAACCTAAGTTTTTAGTTATAAATATTGACAAAAAAGGAATTACTGTAGAAGATAGATATTTGAAAAGTGCAAAGCTAGGAGAAGATGTTTTAGATAGAAAAACTTTAGTTGAAAGCCAATTTAAAGAAGAAAGGCTTACTATTTTTTCGGATTCTATATATCAAAATGTAGACTTAGATGTAATGGATTTGGAGTCTATATTAAATTCTATTGCCCAAAACGAAGGGTTTGACATTAAAGTTCGCAATGAAGCGAAGGAGAGATTGGACAGGGCGAAGGGGATAGTAAATGATAGCGATAAATAAAGTAATATTGGAAAATTTTCAATCTCATAAATATTCAGAATTGGATTTTGTAGAAGGCTTAAATGCTATTATTGGCTCCACTGACTCTGGAAAGACAGCTATTTTTCGTGCTATAAAATGGGCGCTTTACAATGAACCCCAGGGAGATTATTTTGTAAGAGAAGGAGAAGATTACGTATCTGTTAAAATATTTTTTAATTCTGGAATTATAGTAAATAGATATAGAAGAAAAGGAAAAAATGGATACGAACTTACTAATTCGGATGGTACAGTATCGGTGTTTGAAGGATTCGGCACAAAGATACCAGAAGAAGTTTTGGAAGCTACAAAAATAAGAAAAGTTAACTTCACACCATCTGAAAACCGCTCGTTAAATATGGCGGAACAATTAGACCAACCTTTTCTTATTTCAGAAACACCTGGACTAAAAGCTTTGGCTATAGGTAAATTAGTAGAAGCAGATGTTGTGGACTATGCTCTATCAGAAACCAATCGAGACTTACTAAGTAAAAGAAGGGATTTAAAATCTTCCCAAGAAAAATTAGATGCTATAAAAGAAAATTTAAAAGAATATGAATATTTAGATAATTTAAAAACTATTATTATAAAATTAGAAAAAATAGAAGAAAATAGAAAACAAAAAGAATACATCTTACAAAATCTTGAGAAATACAAAGAAAATTATAATAAAATATTAGAAAACAAAGATTATTATAAAAAACAATTAATTGAATTAAGCCCCTTTGAAACTATTGAGAAAAGCTATTTTAAACTGGAACTTAAATATTCAGAGTTTAAAAATTTGAGAAAAATTGAAGATACAGTTTTGAAAAATAAAATGCAGCATCAAAACTTTTTAGATATTAGTAAAAAGCTGAATATAGTCGAAAAAGCCATTAAGTTAAATCCAGTAATTGAAAATAAGAATCAGCTATTAAACAAATTATTGATTTTATCAGAACGTATGAAAAAAAATAATAGTAGCATGATTTTTTATAGAAGTACAACTGATAATCTAAAAAACTTAGAAACAATTAGTAATACAGAAACTAAGTTGAGAAATTCTATAAATAGTTTTAATAAACTCAATAATCTTTCTGAACAATATAGAGAGAACAAAATTAAACTTAAAGGTCATAGAGTTTATCTAGATAAATTAAATAAAGTTAATAAATCTATAAATCTATCCAATACTGTAACTGAAAAAACAAAGCGACTAGAACTATTAAATGTAAAACTGAAGCAGTTGAAGGATTTAAAATTGCGTATTACTAAAGACAAAAGTAACTTGGACTTATTAAATAAATCTATTGAAAAGAATCTCAAAGCATACAATGACTATCTTAATGAATTGGATATATGTCCTACATGCTTTAGACCAATAAATACTGAAGACGTAGATGAAATACTAAATCATTTAAAAGAATAGGAGATAAATTATGAATTATGAAGAAGAACTAAAAAAATTAAAATATGATATAGATAGAGCAAATGCTCTTAAAAATAAGGCAGCAGCTAACTTAGAAGTGCTAGAAAATCAAGAATCTCAAATTTTAGAAGAATTGAAACAGTTGGGGGTTGAACCAGAAAACTTAGATTCTACCATTGAAAACCTTAAAAAAGAAATTGAAGAGATGTTAAATGAAGCTAATTCCCTTATGCCTAGGGATATTTTGGATAAAGTAAAATGATGAATAATTTAGAAGAAAAAATCAATCTTTTAAAAAAACATTTTTATACAGAAAATGCTAAAAAAGAGATGTTTCTAGAACAAGAAAAGATTTATGATAGGGAAGTGCAAAGTCTTTTAGATGAAGTAGACGTATTGGAAAAGGTATTAATTTTATTCCAGCATACATCACAATATGCTAGGGAACAAGGTAAAATTCAAATCGAAAATTTAACCACAAAAAGCTTGAGATATATTTTTGATAAGGATTACAAATTTGAAATCGACATTACAGAAAAAAGAAATGCGTCAAGTGCGGAATTTTATGTTGTTGAAGAAAATGAAAATGGTAAAGTTAAAATAAAACCTGAAATATCTAAAGGTGGAGGTATTGTTGATATTGTCAGTCTAGCTTTAAGATTGTCTTTTTTAGAAAATTCTAAGCCCAAAATAGAAGGCCCACTAATATTAGATGAGCCTGCAAAGCATGTAAGTGAAGAATTTACTTTTGATATTGGCGAATTTTTATTGCAATTTTCTGATCAAATGAATCGTCAAATAATAATGATAACCCACAACCAGCACCTAGCTTCACTTTCAAAAAATGTTTACAGAGTTACTCAAGAAGGTGGGATATCCAATGTAGAAAGAAGTATGGATTGAGTAATTTATTTTTAAATTTATTTTTCCGAAATATTAGCTATATTAAGAGGTCTTAAAATAGATGTTTTTTTGTATTGGTGCTCTTGCATCTTAGTAAAAATTTCTTGAAGCATTTCAATTCCCTCTACTAAAAAATCTCCCTTATTTAACATGACACATTCAGCTTGGGTTCCTTCAGTTGCATCAGTTACTTCCGCTCTTGTTGGAATGCCGCTTTTTACTAAATTTGAGAAAACTTCAGTTGCCCATACTACTGGAATATCTGCAGCCTCACAAATCCAAAGAATTTCTTGTTGTAATTCGGCAAGTCTAGCATAGCCACTTTCTACAGCCAAATCACCTCTAGCAATCATAACGCTAAAAGGATTTTTTGATGCTCCTTGTAAAATGATTTCAGGAAGATTGTCGACACCACTAACGGTTTCTATTTTAGCCATCAAAGGCATTTTATATCCATCATTTTTTAGTATCTTATCTAATTCATTTTGTATATCTATAATATCTTTCGAAGTTCGAATAAATGAGCATCCTATGATATCAGCGTGTTCACAAGCTATTCTCATATCCTCTTTGTCTTTTTTTGAAAGAACATTTACTTCCAAATCTGTATCTGGAAAGTTTATACCTTTTTGTGGTCTAAGTCTTTTACTTCGACCTTTTAGTTTATCCACTCTAATAATAGCGCCATTGCTATCCACTTCTACTACACTTGTTTCAATGGTTCCGTCGTCTATCATAACGTGATCTCCAACTTTTAAGTGTTTAAATACTTGGGGGATGGTAGTTCCTAATTGTAATTTTACTTCTTCTTTAGGATTAATATTAGAAAAATCATTTGCAAGTCTTAATAAATCTCCCACAACTACTTTAGAATTTTCATAGTAACTAAACACCCAATCTGTTCGTATTTTTGGACCGGATAAATCCATTAAGATTTTTACATCTTTATTTTCTTTTTTAGAAATCCTTCTTATTTTATTGATCATTATAAGCCAGGTTTTTTCATTATCGTGGGAACAATTAATTCTAGCAACATTCATACCGGCTTTAATTAAATCTTCAATAAGACTATTATCTTCTGATGCCTCAGATGGTAGTGTCACCATTATTCTAGTTCTATAATCTTTTGGTTCTTCTCCATAGAAGGATTTAGTATTTTTATCTAATCTTTCTTTTCCTGCATAAAAGGATTCAGAATTAGGCATGTAAATATCTGTATCTTCACCACATATACGACTTAAGCTAAAGATAACGGATTGCAGAGTCGGTAGTGTCTTTGATTCTAATCTTCCTAAAGAGGACAAACCCCAAGGAATAAGTTGATTTTGAATATCTTGTACACTTTTGGTTCTTAAAGCCAAATAATAAAATAAATTTTTTGCACTTTCATAAAAATCAACTCGTTCTATATTCTTTTCCCATTTAGATAAATTAACGTTTCCCTCGTCTAAAACTTCATTATACAAATCAAGTAACTGATTTAATAAATCTTTAGTATAATCTTTTTCTATATTAAATTTCACTTAATCTGCCTCCTTTAAAATGCATATTTAATTAATTATATCAAATATAATATTATTACTATGTAAACAATACTTTACAATAAAATTAGGATCAATACGACTGATATTCTATTTTAAAGAAACTTTGT
>JAAYEN010000154.1 GCA_012728775.1 Tissierellia bacterium | reverse complement strand
TTTCTAACTCAGATTCACTATACAAATAAGATTGTGGAATTGGATTAGGTCTATCTCCAAAGAGTTTTTGAATATTTTGACTAAAACTTTCTATATAATAGTATTTTTCACCTTTTATTTCAATTTTGCCATCTTCTGATTTTAGACTGTATTGAGCACCTTTTGTTTGTGGATGAATAAAAGGTAAGAATTTAGAATTCAAATTATCTAAATATTCCCATGGATTTTCCATTCCTAAATCAGAAAGCTGACTTCCTAGAAAATCTTTAGCAATCATATCATAAAAGTTATTTGGAAACTTTTCTAAATAATCCTCAGAATATTTGATTTCGCTGTCAACATACTCAGGAGTTGGGTCCCAATTGTATGTTTCATCCAGCCATTTCCCATTATCCCTATAGTAAGTATAATTTTTTATTATATCCTCACGATATATATACTCATATAAACCTAATAAATAGGGATAGCTAGATGTATTTAATCCTGAAACTGGATGTTCATCACAAATTAGATTTGGCAAAGAAAAAGATACTGATTTATCATCCTCAAGATAAAATCCATGATAAGATCCGTTTAAAATAAGTTCATATTTTAATAATTTTGCTGCTAAATCCGGATCGATATTACTTGGATCACCTTCAATTATTAAATTTCTTATATCCTCTTCTGTAAAACCATCAAAAATTTGTAAAAGTTCATTAATGTCAAATTCATATTTTACTTCGTCAAATGTAGCTATTCCCTCCATTGGAATGTGGCTGACATTAGCAAAATTATACAAAATTAGTTTATTAGCTTCTTCATCAAAGTAATAAGGTATTGAATCCTTCCCATCTACTTTAAAGTAATCAAACTTTGGTTGCTCTACAGGAGTTATAGTTGGATCCACTTCACCTTCATTATATAATACCTTGACAAATTCATAGTTTATTTTCCCATCTACGTTAGTAACTCTTAATCGAACAGGTAGTGCTTGCCATATAGGGCTATACTCGCTACTAATATAAATGCTCTCACCTGGAGATAATTGTATTTCTGTTCCTAATTCATATGTTTCACCGGATGATAGGGATTCTATATAAAAAAATGTTTGATTAATAAACTCCCTGATTTCTTCTGGAGAAAAATCTTCACCAAGACTATTAACGTATTTTAGCATTTCTTCTTCACTAATAAAGTGTTCTGTATCTAATGTAATACTAATGGAATCCTCTGGTGTATCAACTTGTAAAGCTTCTAATGTTCGATTTTCTTCACCATTTTCTAATGTTTCAGATTGTTCATCTGCCTCTGGCTCCAAAACTTCTACGGTCTCAAGTTCTTCACTAACTTCTTCATCTTTGCCTAATGTTTCTTCGTTAACCTTTGGATTATCTTCTGAAACTACTTCTGAATCACTTATTTCGCCTTCAGTAAGTATTTCAGAATCTTCTTTTACCTCGAGAATCTCTACATCTGATACTTCAGAATCTAAAACTGATTCCTCTTCTACTGGTAAATCTTTTTCTTCAAGACTATTTTCATAAGCTATTTCTACAATCCCTTCATCAATAGGCTCTTCTTCAAGACTTTCTTTCTTATTGTTTTCTAAATCCAAAGTAGTATTTTCTTCTACTTTCTCATTGGACAAATCAGAAATTTCATTTGTTAATTCTGGTTCTTCAATTCCTTCACCATCAACTGAAATTTCATAATTAGTTTCCATTGGTAGTTCTTCTTCATTTAAAGGAAGGTCTAATTGTTGCTCCAAAACTTCATCCGCAACTTCACCTTCAATTACCACAATTTCACCCTCAGCATTAACTGGCATTGAAACAAACAAAATTAATATAAGGGTCAAGAAAAATATTTTGAACCTTTTCATTTGTTTTACCTCCTCTTGTTAGATTTAATAATTTCTTAACTATTATAAATATTATTCTAACATCATTTATTTTAAATACAATTGCTTAACATGTTTTTTACATTTCATTAAGCATAATTTAACTAAAGTTTTACCATTGAGTTATTAACACATTTTAATATTAATTATTAATACATATGTATAACTTGTTATTTTCTTTATTTATGCTGAAATATTCCATTTTACTCCTGTTTTTTACTAAATATTACTAAATTTATAATTTTATTTTACTAACTTTCATTTAAAAAACTCCAGATTATTCACCTGGAGTTAAGTACTATTTAGTCGTATTTATATTTAATTTTTATTTCTTTCGTATATTATTCTTAGCCCTTCTAGGGTCAACATTTGATCCATTTTTTGGATATACTTGCTTTCACTGCTGATAACCTTTGAAAATCCACCTGTAGCTACTATAGTTATTTCATTCATTTCTAATTCTAGCTCTTCTGCAATTTTTTCTATTATATAGTCAATTAACCCCACGTATCCGTGAACTAAACCTGATTGGATAGAATTGACTGTGTTCTTTCCAATTACTTTTTCTGGTTTTGTTATTTCTACTTTGGGTAATTTAGATGCCCTCATAAATAGTGCATCTGCAGAAATTTTTATACCTGGAGTTATAACGCCTCCTAGGTAATCTCCTTTTTCATTTATTACGTCAAAGGTGATGGCAGTCCCTAAATCTACCACTATTAGTGGCCCTCCATATTTTTTATATGCAGCGACGCCATTTACAATTCTGTCTGCTCCTACTTCTTTGGGATTATCGTAGAGAATATTCATTCCTGTCTTTACTCCTGGCCCAATTACAATCGGATCAATTTTAAAATACTTAATACACACTTCTGGCAAAATATCCATTACAGTGGGAACTACAGAAGAAATAATGATATCAGAAATATCTTCTATCTTAAGATTTGTGTTATTTAGTATCTGCAATAACATCAAACCGTATTCATCGGTAGTTTTTTCCTTGTCAGTTGAAATTCGCCAATCGTATATTAATTCCTCGCCTTTATAAATTCCCAAAACTATATTGGTATTTCCTATATCAATTACTAAAAGCATTTAACTCACCATTTATTTATATTTTTTCATAACTGCATTTACAACACTGGTAACCAGTATAGTTGCTAGAATTGATTCTGGAATGCCGTTAACAACTCCAATTCCAAAAATTATTTTTCTAGTAGTCTCGACATTTTGTCCTAAAGCTGCTACGAAACGCTCTCCGTACAAGAAATATATTAAAGAGAGTACCCCTAAGGTATTTATCATAGTTCCAACTATAGCTGCTATCATTATTTCTACAGAATCAAATTTAAATTTCTTTTTGCCTAAAAAAACTATTCCAATAGTTAGGGCTAGCAATATGAAGTTTATTCCTAAATTAATCCATTTTTGTTCAATAATATTATTATATATCCCGTACAAAAGATAAGCAGAAATTCCAGTAACAAGAGCATATAAAATCCATTTGAAATTCCTTGCTCCTAGTTTCTTTGCACCTTCGTAAACATAATAAGATCCTATACCAATTATTATTCTTGGAAATACAGATACAACCGGATTTAAAAATACAAAGGATACAGGTGTAGGATTAGTAATTGCATTGAACAAACTAAATCCTCCAAATATCAATCCCACAAATCCTCCGACCATAGGTCCATATAGTATGGCTCCAATTATAACAGGTATATGCAAAATCGTCGCTCTAGTAGGTCCAATGGGAATAAATCCCAAAGGTGTCATTCCTAACACTGCAGTTACTGCACCTAATAAGCCAATAATTGCAATATTTCTCGCATTTAAAGTGTTACTTCTTAATGTATTATTCATTTTTTCCTCCGATCCAGTTCTAAAAAGATACCAGTCATTTTTTTGCATTAGCTAACAATTATTCTTCTTCGTATTGTTCTAAAAAGATACAATCGAAATCCCTTATATTATATCACTATATGATTTAAAATTCTCAAAACTTTTTGCAGATTTTATCGCATTTACAATGGCTCTCATCATGGCTTCTATTCCTAAAATTCCTACTAGATTAATATCAGCTTTTATTTTATTAGTTCCTAGGGCGAAAATGGTATCCCCGTCCATAGTTGTATGAACTGGATTTATACACCTTGCAAAGGCATTGTGCCCCATTTCTGCAATCTTATTTCCTTCAGATTTTGTCAAGATAGCGTTTGTTGCAATCACTCCTATTGTGGTATTTGTGCCTTTCGATTCCTTTAAAAACCCTGCCTTAATTATTTCTATAGTGTCTAAAAATGATTTCTTATCATAATCATACACTCCAGCTATTTTTGAATTATCTCTAAAATCGAAAATATCTCCCACTGCATTAACTGAGACCATAGCTCCTACTACCAAATCTCCTACTGATACACTTGCTGAGCCTAAACCTGACTTCATTGAAAAACCTGGTCCCAATGCTTTTCCGACGGTAGCTCCTGCACCAGCGCCCACATTACCTTGGCGATTTTCAATTTTTGAAGCTGATTTAGCCCCATCATATCCCATTTGAAAATCTGGTCGTATGGATTTATCTCCTATGGATAAATCGAATATTACCGCAGAGGAAACTATAGGAACTCTAGCTATTCCAACATCAAAGCCTATATCTTTTTCTTCAAGATATTTCATAACTCCGCTAGAGGCATCTAATCCAAAGGCAGACCCTCCTGACAAAACAACAGCATGTACTTTATCTACAGTTTTTCTTTCTTGAAATAAATCTGTCTCCCTTGTTCCCGGTGCTGATCCTCTAACATCTACACCACCTGTAGCGCCGTCTTTGGCTATTATTACTGAACATCCTGTCATAGCATTTAGATTTTCTTTGTGTCCTACTTCTATTCCATCAACATCCGTTATATATCCCGAAAACATGAAAACCACCTCTATATATTTATATCCATATATTCTTTATGCAAAACTATTAACCTTTTGTATCTCCTACTAGTTATTCAAATAATTAATTGATATAATATGTTTTATAATGTATGTTGGGAGAAATTTAGATGTTAAGTTCCAGTAAACGAGAAATCTATAATATTTTTTGGTATAAGTTTTTTATCATTTTTGGGATATTTTTTTTAGTTGCCAGTTTAGTTTTTAATACTCCCACACAAATTTTTCAAGGTTTTCTTAAAATATTAACCAGCTCTGGTGTCTTACTTACTGACTATATGGAAGTGGGAAATATAGGAGCTACATTTTTTAACGTGTCATTGATGATTTTTTTAAGTGTAGCTATTTTATTTTTTTCTAAAACTGAAGTGTCAGGTGTTGTTATAGCAGCCGTAGTAAACGTGGCTGGATTTGCCATGATGGGTAAAAATCCTTATAATTCTCTTTCTCCTATTATTGGAGTGTATCTGTATTCCATTTTTATGGAGGAAGATTTTTTTATGTATACTCCCATTGCTTTATTCGCCACAAGTGTAGCACCTTTTGTTAGCTATATTACTTTTTATTCTGGTTTTCCCTTGTTAGAAGGTGCTTTAATTGGCAATTTAACTGGGCTAGTTATGGGATTTGTTTTATCAGCTGTTTCAGTTAATGCTAAAAACTTACATCGTGGATATAATCTATACAATAATGGATTAGCTATGGGACTAATTGCCGTTGCTACTAATGGGATTTTGAACTTATTTGGATTAAATGTGGTTTCAGAAAATATTATACTACATGGAGTAAATCCCAAACTGGTTATAGTGATGTGTGGTTCGTTTTTGGCTTTGATGTTTGGTAGAATTTTTATTAGCAAGACTAGCTATGAAGATTATTTTGATTTATTAATGGAAATTGGTATCTCCCCTGCTGAATTTTCTTATAAATATGACAATTGGACTGTTTTATTTAATATGGGAATGTGTGGCTTTTTAGGTATAGCTTACACCATATTAGTTGGCGGAAATTTAAATGGCGCTACCCTTGGGGGTATAATGCTTGTAGTAGCTTTTGCAGCTTTTGGTGTCACTCCTAAAAATGCAATTCCAATTATGCTAGGCGTATTTATAGCAAGCTTTACAGGAATTTATGAAGTGACTGCTGATGGGATAGTTATAGCTGCTTTATTCGGAACCTGTCTGGCCCCTGTTGCAGGAGATTACGGTTTAATTGCTGGAGTAATCACAGGATTTATGCATTTAGCTTTAGTTACTAAAACAGGAGTATTACACTCTGGGTTGTTTCTTTACAATAACGGATTTACTGCTGGAATAATAACTGCTATTGTTGTTCCTTTCTTTGAAAGTATTAGACTTGCCCTTACAAAGCGTTAAAACTTTTTAAAATAAATTAAATTTAAATAAGATCTATGACTATGTGAATTCAAAATTTTGATAAGTATAGTTTATAGGTCTCTTTTTATTTTAATTATTGTTGTGTATATCTGGGTATACTGTTAATACATTTTAAAAGGAGGCAGATTAATGAATGTTTATAGTTTATATATCAATGGAGATTGGATCGAAAATGAGTTTGATGATTATATAGAAGTAGAAAACCCAGGAACAAAAGAAATAATCGGCAAAGTACCTGCCGCAAACGAAGAAGAAGTAAATAAAGCCGTAGAGGGAGCTTTAAAAGCTTTTCCTAAATGGAAAAACTTAGACCCTAAGGAAAGAATAAATTATGTCCAAGGTATGTATGAGTATTTTAAAAAAAAAGTAGATAAAATAGCAAAAACTGTCCATTCAGAACTTGGATGTCCTCTTGATTTTGCAAAACAAAGACATGTTGAAGGATATTTTGCAAATATTGAGGATTTTATTAAACTAGCAAAAGAATATGAATTTGTAGAAGTTTATGATGGATACGAAGTTTATAAAGAGCCTGTGGGAGTAATTGGAGCTTTAACTCCTTGGAACTTCCCCTTTGGTCAAATTGTAAAAAAAGTAATCCCAGCGTTATTGATGGGTAATGTAGTAGTTTTAAAACCTAGCCAAGGAACTCCTTTGACTTCTTATTATTGGGCAGAAGCTGCACATGAAGTAGGGCTCCCTGATGGAGTATTTCAATTAGTAACTGGTAGGGGCTCTGAAGTTGGAAATGTTTTAGCTACTCATAAAGATGTAGATATGGTTTCCTTTACTGGCTCTACAAAAGGTGGAATAGAAATTTCTAAATTAGCTGCTGATACAGTAAAGAGAGTTTCTCTGGAGTTAGGCGGAAAATCACCAGGAATTTTACTTGAAGGGGCAGATTATGAAAAAGCACTTAAATCAATTTTAGGAACTGTCTATTTAAATGTAGGACAAAGCTGTTCCGCTAAAACTAGACTGCTAGCTCCTAGAAAAGATAAAGAAAAAATAGAAAAGCTTCTAATAGATATTACCAAAGAATATAAATTTGGAAGTTCTCAAGATGAAAATGCAGATGTAGGAGCACTGCAATCCAAAAAACAATTCGATAAAGTTAGTGGATATGTAGAGGTTGGAAAAGATGAAGCTGAATTGCTTTATCAAGGAGAAAAATTTGAAGGAGAAGGATATTACTTCCCTCCTACTATTTTTACAGAAGTTGATCAAAATGCAAAAATTGCCCAAGAAGAAATCTTTGGACCAGTTCTATCTATTATCTATTATGACAACGTAGATGAAGCTATTGAGATAGCTAATAATACAATTTACGGTTTATCTGGAATGGTATTCGGCCCAGAAGAAGAGGCTAGAAAAGTTGCAAAAGAAATTAGAACTGGACAATTGCAAATAAACGATGCTCCTTTTACTCATAACGCTCCTTTTGGAGGTTTTAAACAATCGGGAATTGGTAGAGAAGGTAGCATATATGGATTAGAAGAATATATAGAACTAAAAACCATTTTTGTATAGTGTTATCTCATTAAATTATATTAGACAAAACGAAAATAGCTAGACTGAAGTGTCTAGCTATTTTTCTTATTAGTTTTGTTAGATAATTAGTTATTTATTCCAAAGTTTACCCACAATTTTTAATTTCTTATCTTCTTGATCCTGTTAATAGACCTATTACAAATAATAATACACTTGCTCCAACAACTCCCATGATTATACCCATAATAGAAAATTCTCCAGTTGTATATCCTAATCCAAGAGTTGAACCTATCCAGCCACCAATGAAGGATCCCACAATCCCTACTACAATGTTAGCTAATGCTCCCATTTGGCCGTCTCTTTTCATTACTAGACTTGCTAGCCATCCTACTAATGCTCCGAATATTATCCATGATAAAAGTCCCATAACTTACCTCCATTTAATATTAATTTTGTTATTTAACTCTAGTCTATATATACCACGTAATAATAAAAAATATCACATTTTTTAACTTTTTTTTGAAAAAATAGTTTTTAAGTACGTTAAAGATTAATTAAAATGAATCTATTCTTTAATTTTTTGATATTTCTTACTTACATTTATTAATTACCCAATGTTTAAAATAAATTATTACAATTATATTACTATTGTTCTTAGTTAGTTGTATCTTTACCAAATCTTAATAAATAAATGTCAATTCCCTTTTTCAAAACTTCAATTATTGGTATAATAATAATGTAAGGAGTTGTCATTTTTACATATTTCCAATTATTTTAATGATTGTAGAAATTTTTATTATGACAAATCTAACAAAAAATAGAGGAGGATTAAGAATGACGCGGAAAAATATTTTACTAATGTTGGCATTAGTATTATTAATATCAATTTTGCCAGCGAACGCTATGGCAGCTTCGGATTATTATTCTCATTTAAGAAGAGATGTTTCTTTTACTTCTAAAGATACTACTGATGGAAAAAATCTAAAAGATGTCAATTATAGAATCTATAAGGGTGATTATAATTATAGAGAAGATATGGGCTCTACGTTAAATGATACGAGACTAGAACCCGGTAAATACACGATTACAGCTACAAAAGATGGATATAGAGTTGGAACTAGAATAATAGAAGTCAAAGGTACTACTACTTTAAGACAATATTTCAATTTCGATTTAGAAAGAGACAGTAGCTACCGCCCAACACCATCAAATAGAAGTAATTACCTATATTTGAATACTAGGGATGCAACAACTGGTTATAATGTATCTGATATTAGATATTATATAGAAGATTTAAATAATTCATCAAAAAATCAAACTATATATTCCAATAGTGTTTATCTTCCAGTTGGAAACTACAGAGTTTCAGCAATAAGAGATGGATATATTTCCCAGTCTAAAAACGTATATATGACTGGTAACAGCCAAGACTTAAATTTTACATTGTCTAGGACTGCACAGTATACTCCTTCTAGAAACGAAGTTATTGTAAAAAATGTAAATGTATACACAAACAGAGTTACAGGTGAAACTGAACCTCGTTCAAAAGTGGGATTGTATAAAAATGGTGTCTTATTAAATAGCACTACTGCAAATTATTCAGGTAATTTTGAAATAGCTTATACTTTCCAAAATTACGCAGACTATTACGGAGCCAATAGAGTATATCCAAGTATAAATAGTAGCGATAGAGTAGCTGGATACACAACTCCATATACGAGAGTTTTAATATATGATGAGTATTATGTATATTTAGGTAGTGCTACTAGTGATTCAAAGGGCTATTACGAAACTGCTCATACTTCTGTAAGAAATCCTAAAGGTAAAGTTTTACTGAAAGATCAAGGCGAAGGATATTACAAATTCGCTGACGATTTGAGTAGTTATTATCTAATTGCAGAAAAAGATGGATATGCATCATCAAGTAGATTTTATTTAACTAATCTTGCGTATAAGGATTGGGATGAAGTTTACTCTCCACCTTCTTCTGATACTGCAATTGCTCCAACAATTATAGAAGCTCTTCCAGGAGAATTCTATGTTAGAGGAAAGGATTCTAGCACTTTTTCTAAGATTACAATTAGAGAAAAAAGTGGGGTTGAATTAGGTTCTGTTGAATTGGGTTATGATACTAGATTCGCTATAAAAACTACTAGACCTCTAGTGGCAGGTGAAACATTGACAATTGTAACTAGTAGAAGTGGCTTAAGGGATAATTATTCTACAGTAATAGTAAGTTCTAAGCCTGTTGAAGAAAATCCAAGTTACTACTTTAACTATAAAAACTACTTTACTATTGGGCAAAAAAGTTATGTACAAACAATTGACGATGTAGTTGTTACAAAATATATGGACGTTGCTCCTTATATAACAAATGGTAGAACTATGCTTCCAGTTAGATATGTAGCAGAATCCTTGGGATATGATGTTAGTTTTGATGATAAGACTAAAAATGCTGTATTTATTAAAGGAGACAGTTCTCTAATTGTAAACTTAAATTCCAGAGATTTCTTCGTCAAAGGACAAAAGCACACATTTTCTGTAGACCCAGTGACAGTAGATGGAAGAATAATGCTTCCAGTTTCTGAGTTAGGAAAAGCTTTAGGACTTACCCATGGAAATGCTGGAGAAGGTAAAAATATTGAATGGAATGAATTACTTCGTTCTGTTACCATTCAGATAAATAATTAGACATTCGGGGACGGTAAGACGTCCCCAACCAACTTCAGTTAATACTTCAATAAAATAAATATTGAAGAAATTAAAATATTAGTAAGTTAATTCTAGGAGGATAGAATGAAAAAAAGAATTATTTCTTTAATGTTGGTATTAGCATTCTTTATTACTTTTATACCAACTACTGCATTTGCTGTTGATGCAATTATTGAAAACGCAGATGTATATTATGACAGAGTTAGCGGTTACGCTACTCCAGGTTCAAGGGTAGAACTATATAGAGGCTCTACTAGAGTAGGTTCTGCTACCGCATCTTCTGATGGTAGATTTGAAATCCCTAACGATTTTGGATACTATGATGGAAGATACTATGACGACAAGTATGACGGTAGATATTGGGACAGATGGTATTATGACGGATATTATTACAGAGTAGATCCTAGAGAATATTCTTCTTATTCTTCATACGCAAAGGAAATGAGAAGATTGTATCCAGAACTTTCTGAAAGACAAATTGAAAATATTTATGAAAATGGATATTTTTATAGTGACAGATATTATGATGATAGATACTATGGAGGATATAGATATTATGAAGATTTATCTGATTATTACCTAATAGCTTCCAAGGATTTTTACACATCTAGAACATATAATCTTAGAAATGCAAATATCAGAGATGAGTATTTTGGAAGATATTATCCACCTGCAGAAAGATATGATAGCTCTTTTAAAATAGTGGAAGCAAATGGAGGTTACAGTGTAGTTAGAGGAGTAGGTGCAATTCCTTACGGAGTAGTATATGTAAGAGATGCTAGCAATGCTCAACTAGGAAAAAGTGATATTGGCTCAGATGGAAGATTTGTATTAACTACTAATAGACCATTAAAAGCAGGAGAATCTATAAGAGCTTATACAACACACAGTGATTATACAGATAGGTTTACAAGTTTCACTGTTTCTGGAACTGCCCAAGGTCCAATTCAACTTCCAAGTTATAATTACAAAAACCAATTTACCATCGGCTCAAAAGCTTATATCCAAACCTTAAACGGCGTAAGCACTACTAAATATATGGATACTATTCCTTATATCACAAATGGCAGAACTATGTTACCTGTAAGATTTGTTGCAGAATCTTTGGGATATGATGTGACATTTGACGAAGTAACTAGAAATGCAGTATTTATCTCAGGAGTTAAAACTGCAGTGGTTAACTTAAATTCTAGAGATTTCTATGTTAATGGGGAAAAATTCACATTGTCAGTAGACCCAATAACAGTAGATGGAAGAATAATGCTTCCCGTTTCAGAAATCGGTAGAGCTTTAGGATTGACTCATGGAAATCTTGGAGATGGAAAAAATATCGAATGGGATGGAATTAATCAAGTAGTAATTATTCAAACCAATAGATAAGAAGAATTAGTAGTAAAATAACTAATTATAAGTGTCGAGGAAAAATAAATTTCCTTGGCACTTTTTTTAATTGTAAATGATATAATATTTACGAGGTGGATTATGAAAATTATTGATTTATCTATGGAAATAAGTAGGGAAATGGAAATTTATCCAGGAGATCCCAAGGTAAAGATTGAACAAG
The DNA here is from genome assembly GCA_012728775.1 of Tissierellia bacterium. The sequence continues at coordinate 4,886 of JAAYEN010000154.1, read as the reverse complement.
TTCATTATCTTGAAACCCATGGATGGAATTTGAGAGAAATTACCATGGGAACTCATACAGGAACTCACGTGGATTCATTTTCTCATATGAATAATAAGGGATTTAGTTTAGATGAAATTCCAATTGAAAAATTTATGGGACAAACTATTTTAATTTCCCCTAATGAAGACTTTCCTAGTAAAATAAATTTATTTTTTGATGAAGAGGTTGGAATTGAAATTTTAGATAAGATAAAAATCGCAAATCCAAATTTTGTCGGTGGAAAAATTTCAATTGAATTAGAAAAAGCTCTTTTGGAAAATGAGATAATTACTTATACAAATTTAATAAACTTAGATAAATTGCCTAAAGGAAAAGAATTTTTATTTATCGGTCTACCTTTAAAAATTAAAAAAGGCGATGGAAGCCCAGTTCGAGCTGTAGCAATTTTAAGCTGATAAAAATCGTCACCTATTTGTGACGATTTTTATGTGGGGCATATGAAAAAATGAATGAAGTTATCTATTTATTGTATCCACGAGGATGATTCTTATGAAATCTCCACGCATCTTGGATAATTTCTTCTAAGTTGGTTCTTTGAGGATTCCAACCTAGTGTTTTTTTAATTTTGTCGCTGGAAGCTACTAATACAGCTGGATCTCCAGGTCTTCTATCTGCTATTTCTGCTGGAATTTCATGACCTGTTACTCTTCTAGCCACGTCCACTACTTCTTTAACGCTAAAGCCATTTCCACTTCCTAAATTGAAAATTTCACTATGGTTTCCATCTAACATATATTTATATGCTAAATAGTGAGCGTCAGCTAGATCCCAAACGTGAATATAATCTCTTATACAAGTCCCATCAGGAGTATCGTAATCATCTCCAAATATAGAAACTTTTTCTCTTTCGCCTAGGGGCACTTGTAATATCAAAGGTATCAAATGGGTTTCTGGATTATGACATTCTCCAATGTCACCTTTTTCATGAGCACCTGCTGCATTAAAATATCTTAAAGAAACGTATTTGGTTCCATAAGCATTATCAAACCATTTCATCATCTTTTCCATAGTGAGTTTAGTTTCTCCATATGGATTTGTAGGAATAGTCAGGTCTGATTCTAGTATCGGAATATTTTTAGGTTCCCCATAAACAGCTGCTGTGGAAGAAAAAACTATATTTTTTACATTATTTTCCATCATAGCTTTTAATAAGCACAATGTTCCATATACATTGTTATCATAATATTCATAAGGCTCTCTCACACTAACTCCTACCAAGGAATTAGCAGCAAAGTGTATTACTCCAGTTATTTCATTTTCTTTAAATACTCTATCTATTTCTTTGTCTCTAAGGTCTAACTTGTAGAACTTCTCCACATCTACACTTTCTTTGTAACCTGTTTGGAGATTATCTAAAACTATTACGTCCTCGTTTTTTTCTTTTAAATATCTAACTGTATGGGAGCCGATATATCCTGCTCCTCCTGTTACTAATATACTCATATTATTTCTCTAGGACCTCCTGCGATATCTGATATAATTATTTCTCCGTCTATTCCAGTTTTCTCTTTATAATATTTTAAAACTATATCAGAAAATTCATTTATACAATCTTTGTTAACCAAAGCTATAGCACAGCCGCTAAAGCCTGCTCCTGTCATTCTTGCACCCAATGTCCTAGGGCATTTCCTAGCTCCTTCTACGATAGAATCCAATTCAAGTCCTGTTACCTCATATAAATTTTTTAAAGATTCATGGCTTGCATCGAGAATCTTCCCCATTTTGGGAAAATCTCTTTTTTTCATAGCATCTATCATTTCATTTACTCTTTTATTTTCTTCCACTACGTGAAGAACTCGTTTTCGAATTACTTCATCTTCAATTTTAGAAATAAGCTCTTTTTCCTTTGGATGCCCGTCTAATTTTGCTAAATCTTCTATATCTTCATATTGTTGAATTATTTCTAGTCCTTTTTGAGTTTCTGCTCTTCTTTCGTTGTATTTAGATTCTACTAACGCTCTGGGTTTTTTGGTATTTAAAATCACCAAAATATTATCGCCCAAGTCCACATCTACATATTCATATTCTAATGTCGCAGTGTCCAAAAGTATTGCAGAATTTTCTTTTCCTAAACTAATGGCAAATTGATCCATAATTCCCGTTTGAAGTCCTAGGTGTTGATTTTCAGTTTTCATGCCTAATATAGACATATTAACTCTAGAAATATCTAAGTCGAAGAGTACATTGTAAATTTCTCCAAAGAGCATTTCCAATGAAGCAGAGGAAGAAAGTCCTGAACCAGTGGGAATATTTCCATAAACTACCGCATCTACTCCCCCTAATTTCTTTTTGCTGTCCATAATTATCTTAGCCATTCCTGAAGGATAGTTCATCCATTTTAAAGATTCATCAAAATCTAAATCATCAAGACTTATTTCTCCGCCAAATTCTTCATTTATAGAATATAGTCGCAACTTATTTTCATCATTTTTTTTAGCCATTGCGAATGTTCCTATTTCTATTGCACAGGGTAAAACCTTTCCGCCATTATAGTCGATATGCTCTCCTATAATATTTATTCTACTAGGAGCAAAAAACAACCTTCCCTTTTCACCAAATTTTTCTACAAATTTTTCTTCTATTCTTTCTATTAATTGTTTATTATTTTTCATTTTCAAGAAACCTCCTATAGGCTTCTCTTACCTCGCCTGCTGTTTCTTCAACTCTTCTAGGATTCCCATGAACCCACGCACCTGTTTCTGAAGTTGCGTTATACTTTATGGAATTTTCCCCTCTTAATGGCGGGAAGAATTTCAAATGAAATCTATAATATTTTTTTGCATATTCATATTCAGGCGAATTAACTGGAATCGAATAAATTCCCATCATATATGGAAATGGTTTATTATAAATGAGATCAAATGCTCCCGTTAGATTTTTTAACAAAGAAGCAAAGTCTTCAATAATCTTCTCATCAAAATCCTCAAAACTTGAAATATTATCCTTAGCAACTACATTTACGCCAAAGGGATACGCTGCAAAAAAAGGAATAAATACTAGAAAGCTATCATTTTCAAAAATAACCCTCTCTTCAAATTTCTTTTCATCTTCTATAATCTGATCAAAAATATTTTTTCCAGTTTCTTCAAAATATTTTCTAGAATTTTCTAATTCTAAGCGAAGTCGCAAAGGCATCTTAGAATATGCGTAAATTTGTCCATGGGGATGCGGCATAGTCGTTCCTACTTCTGCACCTTTATTTTCAAAAGGAAATATATATTTTATCCCTTCATCTTTTTTAAGTTCGACAAATCTTTCTTTCCATAGTTTTACTAATTTTATAATATGGTCTAAATTTAATTCATAAAACTTTCCAGTATGCTCGGGAGAATACAAAATAACTTCGCACTTTCCATAAGATTTAGCGGTTTTATATAATTCACTTCCTATATCATCTGGCTCTGGTGGATTAGGTGAAAGAATAGGAAAGTCGTTGTCATATTTTAATACATCATAATTTTCAGGCACTTTCCCTGAACCAGGACAAAAAGGACAAAAATCCTTTGGCATATCTGGTCTTTTAGATCTGTCAGCGCTTACCATAACCCAATCATCTAAAAGGGGGTTATATCTTAATTCTGCCATATATTATCTCCATTTCTTTATTTCTAAATTTAATTTCCATTTTTTAGTCTCCTTAGAATCTATCTTGGAAACCTTATCGTTTTTATATGCTAATTCCAAAGAGTCGTAATAACCGCTGGATGGTTCAATTGCAAGATTATATTCTCCTTTGAAGCCACCTTTAGTTATCCAAACTCCTAAGTATTTATTTATATCCGTATCGTAAGCGTAAGTTATTGATACGTTTTTATCTTTGTGTAGAATATTTACTCTACCATCGTTAATTTCATCTTTAAAATAAAATTTGTATGATTGTCCATCAGGATATTCTCCCAATTTTAAATAATCAAATTCATAATCTTTATCATTTATTACGTTTTCTATTTCTGAATCTGTAAAAAATTCTAATTCAGTAGACTCATCAAAATTCATAAGTCCATGAAATGCCCATAGATAATGTAATTCTTGCTCTGTTGGATTATACAATTTATAATCAATCTTTATTTCTTCTTGATCTAGCTGAATTTTTCTTTCCAAATCCAACTTTATGCTGTCGCATCTAACTTTTGAGATTAAAGCGTCACCATCTTCTTCATAACGCCATTTTTGTGCCCAAATATCCCCGTGGTCATTTAATTTCTTATATGAATTGGGATAATAGCACTCGTCAATTGTAGGAAGCATTTCATCTATACCTGATGTATCGTATTTTGAAAAAGCATCACCCAATTTTGGTATATCGTAAGAATTTTTTGTAGGTTGGAATAATACTTCGTAATCTAATTCTTTATGATAGATTGATGCAATTTTTCCGCCGAAATCTTTTAAAATTTTAACTATTAAATATTCATTTTCCAGAACATATGCATCCATATTGAAATGAGTTTCATGTTTTATCAAAGCCAATTTCCTCCCTCTTTAAAAAAGTAGGAGATGCATGCAAAGGGCAAATCCATCTCCTACCCCAATTTTAATTTTATCTCTTTACTAAAGTTCTTCTAACGTCTAGTGCTACTGCTATTACTATAACTATACCTTGAATTACGTTGGTCATGTCTGGAGAAACTCCCAAGAATGACAAACTGATTTTTAATAATTCAAATACAAATACTCCCAAAAGTATTCCAGGAACTGTTCCCTGTCCACCTGCAGTAGAAACTCCACCGATAGTAGCTGATGCTATAGCTTCAAGTTCGTATCCTTGCCCTGCACCTGGTCCAACTGATCCTGTTTTTGCAGTTAATAAGTATCCTGCCAATCCATACATAAGTCCTGCCAAT
>JAAYEN010000221.1 GCA_012728775.1 Tissierellia bacterium | reverse complement strand
TCCCACTCTATAGTAGCAGGTGGTTTACTTGTTATATCATATACAATTCTATTAACTCCATCTACCTCATTTGTGATTCTTTGGGATACGATTTTTAATACTTCGTATGGAATTTCTGCAAATTCTGCGGACATATAATCCGTTGTTATTACTGCTCTTAATGCGACCGTATAATCATAGGTCCTTTTGCCATCTCGATTTCCCACAGATTGTATATTTGTAAGTACTGCGAAGAATTGACCAATGGATTTATCTAGTCCAGCGTTTTTTATCTCTTCTCTAAAGATATAATCTGCATCTCGAAGCATATCTAGTTTTTCTTTGGTTAAATCTCCTTTAACTCGCACTCCTAATCCAGGACCTGGAAACGGCTGCCTCCAAACCAAATTGTCATCTAATCCTACTTCAAGTCCCAATTTTCTGACTTCGTCTTTAAATAGATATTTAAGTGGTTCTAATAGGGAGTTGAAATCCACTACATCAGGAAGTCCGCCTACGTTATGATGACTTTTTATAGCTACTTCGTCTTCATCTCCACTTTCAATTACGTCAGAATAGATTGTACCTTGTGCTAGAAAATCTACAGATTCGATTTTTCTACCCTCTTCTTCAAAAACTCGAATGAATTCTTCTCCGATAATTTTTCTTTTTTCTTCAGGGTCTACTATACCTGCTAGTTTTTCTAAAAAGCGCTCCTCAGCATTTACAGATATTAACTCCATGCCAGAATCCTTAAAAGCTGCTCTGACTTCTTCGCCTTCATTTTTTCTCATAAGACCTGTATCTACAAATATGCAAGTGAGTTGATGGCCAACAGCATCTGAAATTAGCTTTGCACAAACTGAAGAATCTACTCCCCCAGAAAGGGCTAAGAGAACTTTACCATTTCCTACTTCTTTTTTTATCTTATCGATAATATAATCCTTATAATTTTTCATGTTCCAATTATTTTTGATTTTTGTTTGACCTAGGAAATCATTTAAATTATTTATCTTATCTAAGCCTATAGCATTTAATAATGGTAATTTAAAGTTATTATATTTTTCAATATACTCTTCAATATTTTCTTTTTTATTTCCAGAAAGAATTATACCTTTTACTGTGTCGTCTATTTTGTCCATAGCTTTTTTGTAGGGATAAATTTCACAATATATAGAATTATTTCGAATTTCTCTAGCCAAGTTTTGACTTTGAAAGCCACCAAAATCTATGATCAATATTTTTTCGTTTTTCATAATTTCCTCCATTTAATAATATGTTTATTTTTAATCTGATGTATTAGCTATTTACATTATAAATTCCAATCTTTCATTATTCAAGTTATTCATAAATATTAAAACATTGAATTTTATAAAGTATTAACTATTTTAAAGGCATCTTTAGGGGTATATTAAATTTGGGTGATGATATGACTAATAGAATCGGAGTTTTCGATAGTGGAGTCGGAGGACTTACGGTCTTAAAGGCTCTAGTAAAAAAGATGCCAAATGAAAAATTTTATTATTTTGGAGACACTAAAAATATTCCTTATGGAATAAAAACTCCTGCAGAGATTGCAAACTTAAGTGTTAATGCTTATAAAAAACTAAAAGATTTGGGTATAAAATTACTTGTAATAGGATGTAACACAGCTACAGTTCATGGATTGGCAGCTATAGAGGAAGTTGCAGATATTCCAGTAATTGGAGTAATAGAACCTGGAGTAATGGCTGCAAAAGAAAATGCTTGTAAGAATATATTAATTTTGGCTACAGAAGCTACAATAAATAGCGGATTAATACAGTCACTATTAAGAAAAGAAATACAAGATGTATCTATAGAGGGGGTGGGAGCACCTGATATGGTTTTGGCAGTTGAAAATGGAAATTCAAAAAATGAAAAGGGAAAAGAGGTGGTAGATAGATATCTAAACGAAATTGAAATTTCTCCAGATTGTGTAATGCTATCTTGCACCCATTTTCCTGCTCTGGAAGATTTTATAGTTAATTATTTTGATTCTATTAATAATCCAATAAAAATAATTAATCCGGCAGAAAAAGCTGCGGAATTAGCTTTTGACAGATTAATGGAGATGGAACAATTAGAAACTAAAGGCGAAGGTGAGATAGACTATTTCACTTCTGGAGATTTAGATAAATTTATTAATTCTGGAAATCTAGTTTTAAGTGGCGATTTAATTATTGAAAGGGCTAGAAATTTATGAGTTTGAAGCTAGAAGAAGTAACGCTCTTTAAGGGTCTCAAGGAAGAAGAAATTGAGAGTATGTTGAATAAGCATGCTCAGAGGCAGACGTTTAAAAAAGGTGAATATATTTTCGTTAAAGGTGATAAGCCCAAATACATGTATATACTTGAAGAAGGAGCTTTGAGTGTATTTAATGACGATGTATTTGGAAAAAGAGAGCTTTTAAGTTCTTTTTCACACCCTGGAGATTTATTTGCTGAAGTTTATTTGTATTTAGAGAAAAGAACATATCATTTTTCTGCAATAGCCGATTCAGATGTGAAAGCAATAGTAATTTCAAAAGATTTTTTTAACCAAATTTATGATTTGGATACAAAGATTGGTAGAATTGTGACTGAAAATTACTTAAATATACTTTCTGAAAAACTATATTATTTTAATCAGAAAATTCGAATGATAAGTGGCTTTACTCTTCGCCAAAAATTATCTAGATATATTCTAGAAAATAGAGATGATGCATTGGAATTTAACTTAGCCTATAATAGAGAGGAATTAGCTGACTATCTTGGTTCGACTCGTCCCTCTGTATCTAGAGAACTCAGTAAAATGCAAGAAGAAGGTTTAATTTCTATTGATAGATCCAAGATAACTATTTTAGATCTAGAAGAGCTAAATAATTATTCTTAGTAACATTCGTTACAGAAAAAGAAGTTCCTAATCTTTATAATTAAAATATAAAATAAATATTGGAGGTTTTATATGTTTTGTTTTCAGTGTCAAGAAGCAGCTAAAAATATTGGTTGCGACAAGGTAGGAGTATGTGGCAAAAGTGCAGATACTGCTAATTTACAAGATATGACAATTTGGTTATTAAAAGGACTTTCAGAAATAACTACTAGATTGAGAAGTAATGGCGTAGAAGTTTCTAGCGAGGTAAATCACTTAGTTACTGAAAGTTTATTTATGACTATTACGAATGCGAATTTCGACTCGGATATGTTCATTGAAAGAATTGAAAAAATCATAGATAAAAAAGAAGAATTATTAGCATCTTTAGAAGATAAATCCAATTTATCAGAAGCTGCTTTATGGGCTGATAAGGATCCAGAAGCGCTAAGAGACAAAGCAGTAGAGGTGGGTGTACTTTCCACTGAGAATGAAGATGTGAGAAGCTTAAGAGAACTTACAATATATGGACTTAAAGGTCTAAGTGCATATTCAAAACATGCAAATGTATTGCTAAATGACGATGAAGAAGTTGACGAGTTTATCCAATATGCATTGGCAGCAACCCTAGACGATTCTCTAAGTGTAGATGAATTAGTTAAACTAGTTCTAGACACTGGTTCTCATGGTGTATCAGGAATGGCACTACTAGATAAGGCTAATACTTCAACATATGGAAGTCCTGAGATTTCAACTGTAAACATTGGAGTTAGAAACAATCCTGCTATCTTAATTTCAGGACATGATTTAAGAGATATGGAAATGTTATTAGAACAAGCTGAAAAAGAAGGAGTAGATGTTTATACTCACTCTGAAATGCTTCCAGCAAATTATTATCCAGCATTTAAAAAATTCAGCAATCTAGCTGGAAACTATGGTAATGCATGGTGGAAACAAAGAGATGAGTTCGAGTCTTTTAACGGACCAATTCTAATGACTACTAATTGTATAGTTCCTCCAAAGGATACTTACAAAGATAAATTATATACTACAGGAGCAGCTGGATACCCAGGTTGCAAACACATTCCAGGAGCAATAGGAGAGTATAAAGACTTTTCAGAAATTATTGCTCATGCAAAACAATGTGATAGCCCAACAGAAATTGAAACTGGAGAAATTGTTGGTGGATTTGCTCATGAGCAAGTAATATCATTAGCTGAAACTGTTGTAGATGCAATTAATACAGGAGCAATTAAAAAATTTGTAGTAATGGCTGGTTGTGACGGAAGACATAAGAGCCGAGATTATTACACTGAATTTGCTGAAAAACTTCCAGGAGACACAGTAATTTTAACTGCTGGATGCGCTAAATATAGATACAATAAGTTAAACTTAGGTGACATTGGTGGCATTCCTAGAGTATTAGATGCTGGACAATGTAACGACTCATATTCATTAGCAGTTATTGCAATGAAATTACAAGAAGTATTTGGTTTAGAAGATATAAACGATCTTCCAATCATCTATAACATCGCATGGTATGAGCAAAAAGCTGT
>JAAYEN010000138.1 GCA_012728775.1 Tissierellia bacterium | reverse complement strand
TCTAGGATGTATTTGGCAGTTCATTTTCCTACCGATGTGTTGGTGGGAGCTTTTGTGGGTATTTTAATTACAAACTTGGGGCATATTTTTCTGTCGCCAACAGTTTTGAATTATGTTTTAAATTAGATATTATAATAGTTATACCTATGGTAAACTATTAGTAGATAAAATTTTAGGAGGTTTTAATATGGCATTGATGAATTTTCTTAAAGAGAGAAGATCTGTCAGAGAATTTGAGAATAGACCTTTAGATCCGGATGACGTTTCCAATATCAGAAATGTAATTGCTGAAATTGGGGAAGAATTTGGATGGGATGAAGTAACTCTAGACTTGAATTTGGATTCAGATTTGGTTTTTAATGAACTAGATGGTAAAGCTGGATACGCAGGAGTGATGATTAAGGCTCCAGGGTATATCACAGTTCAATATGGCAATAGAGACAAAATGAACTACTTAAAGGGCGCTTTTGTTTTAGGTGAATTGGAAACTAGAATAATTTCACTGGGCTTGGGATATTGCATTGTCACTTTAGATGATAATCTTGTGGATTCTAAGAGAGAGCTTTTTGGACTTAAGGGAGAAAACATAGACTTTATAATAGCTGTGGGCTATCCATATCGCAGACCACCTTTCAATCCAGAAGCTACTAGCTCAAGAAAAACTGTAGATGAAATTGTTTTTACAGATGAAAACTTTACAAAACCTGCTAGTAACGAATTATTTAAGCTTAATATGCAAGATTTATTCTATGCATTGAGATTTTCTCCATCTTACAAAAACAAACAACCTTGGAGATTTTTAGTAAATGGCAGCGAAGTATATGCTTATGTGGTAAATGATGATGAGTTAAGACATTCCATGACTGATATGGGAATTATTATGTATTACTTCCAAGAAATGGCAAAGACCATGGGAATTAGAGGTAATTGGGAAATAGTAAAAGATTTAGAAGCTGATGGACCATTTATTAAATTGGGAAGATTTAAAATCTAAAAATTAAATTAAACCGAGGGGATTATTCTTCTCGGTTTTGTTGTGAAAAGAAGGGAAAGTATGAAGGAAAAAAGATATATACACGTATATACAGGAGATGGAAAAGGAAAAACTACTGCTGCATTTGGACTAGCAATTAGGGCTGCTTGTGCTGGATTAAATGTTTATATTGGGCAATTCGTAAAGGGAATGGAATATTCTGAAGTGGGAATCCAAAAGGTAATTTCTAATATTAAAATAGAGCAATACGGCAGGGATTGTTTTATAGATAAGGACCCAGAATTAGAGGATTTTAAATGTGCAGAAATTGGATTTGATAAAATTAAAAAAGCTTTGAAATCTGATGAATATGACGTGGTTATTTTAGACGAAATCACAGTAGCTCTTTATTACAAACTGGTGGATCTGGAGGAACTAATAGAGGTATTAAAAAATAGAAACCAGTCCATAGAAGTAATTTTAACTGGAAGAAATGCTCCAAATGAGCTAATAGAAATAGCTGATTTAGTAACTGAAATGAGAGAAATTAAACACTATTATCAACAAGGAGTACTTTCTAGGGAGGGTATTGACTGTTAAAAAAATCGACTTGCTAATATATGCAAGTCGATTTTGAATTTCTTCTTTCGTTAGCGGATTATTAATCTTTAAGAAGAAATTTTTTCTAATTTATTTTACGTTGTAATATTGCTCTGCCCAAGTTTCATCTCCACGATCTACTGTGAATTTTTTGAATTGGCCAGTTTTAGCGTATAGTTCGAAGGAATATTTTACTCCTTGGTTAAAAGCTTCACCTTGGTAAATAGTTTTGTTTCCGTCATATTTAAAGTCTATTTTTTGAACAAAGGTGTTAGTTTTTCCGGATTTTTTAATTACTGTTTCAGCTGCTTTATTTATTGTTATAAAAGATGGAAGGTCATGGGAGAATTCGTCCCATTTGTTGTCATTTCCAACATCCCATTTTTCGATTTTTCTAGTTCTAGCGTTAATTTCAAAAACTACTTTGTAACCATCTTTTAGAGCTTCCCCTTTGTATTGTGGGTTTTTGTCATCGTAAGCGTATTCAATTTTCTCAATTATACCACCGAATTTATCGGTTACCATTTTTCTAGCTTCTGCTGCAGATAGCCTTTGTGAACTAGCTGCTGCTACCATGGGTAGGGAAGTTACTAACATAACTGCCACTAGCATTAACATTGCAAATTTTTTCATACCTTTTCTCATTTTTATTTTCCTCCTAAAATGTTTTAGCTTTCGCTTTCATACATATAACTATTGAGGATAGTGAAATATTGCATGAAAAATTAAAAAACTTGGAAAAAGATTTTTCTTTTCCCAAGCCTTTGATTTTAAATACTTTCTTCTACATAATTAATTCCAAATCCTATTGCCAATTGGGACAAGAGAAATAGTAGACCTGAAGCTAGTGACACATTCATATTGAAAAATTCTGGCACATTTCCCCAAATTATAAGGAGGGGAATTATTATAATTAGGGATTTTGCTTTAAGGGAAAATACTAAGAAACCTATTAACATCCAAAATCCTATCATTCCCAACAGGGTAATAAATACTAATTTGAAAAAATAGAAAAAGCCTAATTCATATTGATCTTTTATAACAGTTTGAATAGTCATCTCTATTTCTTCTCTTGGTATTTCATTTTCTCCTTCACTTTCTGCAGAATCTAGTATTTCACTTAAAACAGTACTTTCAATAATGTTTTCTGAATTTGCAACATCTTTTAATAAATTCATGCCTATTCCAGTAAACACGGCGGAATATATAATCGCTATAATCAAGAAGAATATTAAATTTCCTATAAAAAAGTTTTTTCTAGTAAGTCCTAATCTCGTAGAGAATCTATAATCTTCGAAAAAGCACATAAAGCATTGAACTATTAAAAATACAACAGATACCATAATGGCTACAAAAGTCACTGCTAATGACATTTTATTAATCGTATAGGATCTTGGATTCACAGAAAGAGTGAATATTGTATTTGCTAAAAGTGTAATAGATATTCCTACTGCCATCGCAATAATAAATGATTTTAAATATGAAAGAAACTGGAACTTTAGAAGTCTATTTATAGATTTCATTTCTTGCCTCCTTTTCAGTTAATAAAACGAACAAGTCTTGTAAGGGAATGG
>JAAYEN010000038.1 GCA_012728775.1 Tissierellia bacterium | reverse complement strand
TTCCCCTGTTGCCATAACTAATAGGATTCTCTTCTGTCCTTTGGCTATTGCTTCTACTGTTCTATCTATGGCTATTCTTTGATAATATCTGGGTTTCTTTTTTGTAAAAGTGTCGAAGTGATTGGGCTCTGTTATAATTTCTTCTTGCTTTGTATTTAAGTTTTTTCCTTTTAAATATCTATCCCAAAGTTCATCTTCTTTGGGAAATTCCTCTAGTTTTAATTCTTTTTCTTTTCCTGTAAAAAAATCATGTTCAATAAATCCTTCTCCGTTAGTTGAATATGCAAAGGGTATATCCAAAATCTGTGCGTAGTCAATAGCCTGTTGCATTCCAGATCCTATTGAAAATTCTCCAGATTTTGCTTCTATTATGGCAAGGGGAATATCTCCCTCTTTGTGAGTGAGTATGTAATCTGCTTTTTTTCCTTTTCCTCGTTTAACAGTTTTACCTCGCACAATGATTTGTCCATCGGTGAAGTAATATTCTTTATATATTTGTTCCAACTTCCATCCGGTTTTTTCTAAAGTAGGTTCGATATAACGAAACTTTATATCTTCTTCTGTAAATATTTTCAAGATATCACCATCCTTTAAATACTATTTAATATATGACTATATTGTATCATATATTAGTATTTTGTTAAAATTTTGAAACAATAATAATTATAATATGTAAAAAAACATCTCTTAAGCACCTACTCTTTTTGGAAGTATGTTTATGAAATATATTCAATTATTTCCCAACTCTTTAAACAAATCTTTCTCGACTACTCCATTTATCATAAGAAATCCATCTGGTTCTGAAAACATTTTAAGTATTTCAAATCTCGCTACTCTTCCATCTTCCATTAACAAATCCACAATTTTTTCGTTGTCTGTTCGGAGTTTTTTGAATTTTGTGCCGGATTTTAAAATTTCTCTCTCGCCGTTTTTTTCGTCTTTAGATGCTAAAACTTCTGCTTCTATATCTTGGGCAAGGGTGAGGACATCTTCTTCGTATTCTTTTGCGTAATAATAATATGGGTCGTCAGTTTCTTTTCGTGTAGGTTTTCCTCTCTCACCTGGATAGCAAATAACTTCTGCGTGACCTCTTCCTATTGAAAGTACCATTTCTGCCATAAGCATATTATCAGGTTCTGTAGGTTCTTCTACGAAGCCTATCATAGTATTGTCTGAGGATGAACGTTCTTTGGTAAATTCAAAAAATTTAAGATTGGAGTGTTCTAAGATTCTTTGTTTCTCTGAAAGATAAAAATAATCTCTTCCGTTATAACTAATAAGGTAGGGAGTTCTAGATCCTACTCTTAAAACGTCGTAATCTTCAAGTTCTATTTCATTCCATTTGATATCTATAGTTCCATAATCTCCAGTAGAGTCTTCTTTCATATTTATCCCAAAATAAAAACTTTCATTTTCTTTCACTATAAAATATGGCTGTTTGTCTTCCACTTTTATAATAAAATTCTTAGGCATTTGCGAATAATCAAGGGTTATGGCGTTTTCTGTTAAGAATTCTTTTTTCTCTGGCAATTTTTCTTTTTCGCAGCTAATGAAGATCGCACCAACAATAAAGATGCATAAAATTAATATGTATTTTTTATAGTCTATCATTCTTATTGTCCTCCCATCTTTTTTATTATTGTAGCATGTAAAAATTAATACGTCTGTCACCTACAGGGTGACAAGAAAAGTACTTTAGCAAATTTTTTATATTTTTGTTATAATTAAGTCATTAAACTTGTGGAGGAAAATAT
>JAAYEN010000331.1 GCA_012728775.1 Tissierellia bacterium | reverse complement strand
TACAAGTGTGTGCATTGTTTTGGATCAACTCACCAAGTACTTAGTAGTAAAGTTTATTAAAGGTAGCAAGCCTTTGGTAATTGCAGAAGATTTGTTGTCTTTTGTATATGTAGAAAATAGAGGGGCAGCTTTTGGAATTTTACAAAACAAAAAGTGGCTATTTATAGTTGTTACAATTATTAGTGTAACTGCTTTATTGTATTTATTTTTATTTCATTATAAGAAAATGTCAACTTGGCTAATAGTTTCTCTATCCTTCGTTCTTGGAGGAACCATAGGAAATTTTATCGACAGAATGAGGTTGGACTACGTAGTAGATTTTATTAGCGTAAGAATAATGAATAGATATGATTTTGCAGTATTTAATATTGCAGATTCTTTTATCGTAATAGGAGCAATAATGCTGATGATTCACATTATCTTTCTAGATTCTAAAGGGTGATGAAAATGCAATATGAAATAAAATCAGAGAAAGAGAATATTAGAATCGATAAATATCTTACGGAAAAATTTGATTTTTCTAGAAATTTTTTCAAAAATTTAATTGACCAAAAATTGGTTTTAGTAAATGGAAATACGGTTAAATCTAGTTATCAAGTGAACAAAGGAGATTTAATCGTTTTTAATTATAAAGAAGAAAAAATTGTTATAAAACCTGAAAAAATAAACTTAAATATTATTTACGAAGATGAGTCTATTGCAATAATTGACAAACCGAAAAACATGATTGTTCATCCAACTGATTCCCAAGTAACTGGAACTTTGGTAAATGGATTATTATTTAAATATAAAACTTTGGGCAATATGGATTCCATAAGACCTGGAATAGTTCATAGACTAGATAAAGATACGTCAGGTTTAGTTGTAGTTGCAAAAAATAATAAAAGTTACAATTCTTTAGTTTCTCAATTTTCTAAAGGTACTGTTGAGAGAAGATATAAGGCTTTAGTACATGGCAAAGTTGGAAATAACATTCTAATTGATAAACCTATAGGTAGAAACGAACGAGAAAGAATAAAATTTGCCATTAATTATAAAAATGGAAAAACCGCAATCTCAAAAGTGAATTTGCTTGAATCTTATGAAAATTATTCCTTTGTTGAGATAGAATTAAAAACTGGTAGAACTCATCAAATTAGAGTTCATTTAAGTTCTATTAATCATCCAGTTGTAGGCGACTTAATTTATGGTAGAAAAAATGAATTTAATATACAAACTCAATTACTCCATGCTTATTATTTGGGCTTTAAACATCCGAAGACCATGGAAAAAATACATTATGAAAGTGATATTCCTAAAGAGTTTAAGGATATATTAGGGAGGATTAGATAATGAAAAAAATTTTAAATGCCGATGAAATTAAAAGGGCGATAACTAGAATATCTCATGAAATTCTAGAAAGAAATGAAAAATATAATGATATTATTTTTTTAGGTGTTGTTACTAGAGGATATGAATTGGCTCTAAGATTACAAAAAAAGATTCTAGAAATAGAAGGGATTGAAATTCCGGTTTATAAACTAGATACTAGAAATTTTAGAGACGATTTGAAGATGTTAAATATTGAGATGGGTAGTATCGATCTTCCAGATATTGATGTCAATCATAAGAATGTAATTATAGTGGATGATGTTGTTTATACTGGAAGAACTACTAGAGCTGCTTTAGATGCTATTGTGGAATTAGGTAGACCTTCTAGAGTGCAATTGGTAGCTTTAATAGATAGAGGCCACAGAGAATTTCCAATAAGACCTGATTACGTAGGTAAGAATATACCAACATCTAGGAATGAAAGTGTAGGAGTAAAACTTGAAGAAGTCGATGGAGTAGAGGAAGTATTTATAGATTAAAAAATTTTGTTAGAGGTTTTTATGCACAAGAAAAATATGTTAGTAAGACTATTATTATTAGTATTTGGTTTATATTTATGTGGAGTTGGTCTTACTTTTTTTTATTATAATGGACTAGGCTTAGATGGTTGGAACGTATTACATGATGGGCTAAGTAAACTATTCAATGTAAAAATTGGAACGGCTTTTGTTACAGTTTCTATTATAATGCTTACTCTAGGAATTTTAATGAAAGAAAAGTTGGGAATTGCAACAATTGCAAATGCACTTTTAATAGGCAATTTTATGCAAATAAATATAAATCTAGGATTATTAAAACCACAGACAGATTTATTGAATGGTTTATTGTTTACTTTGATTGGAATGATTATTACAGGATTTGGATATTATTTTTATATGGGCGTAGGATTGGGATCAGGGCCTAGAGATTCTTTTGTTATGGCTGTTTCTAGAAAGATTAATTTAAAGGTGGGATATGTAAAATCCATAATTGAAGTTATTGCTATTATTCTTGGTTATTTAATAGGTGGAGATTTTGGTATATCTACCATAATTATTGCAATATTTACTGGAATTACAGTACAAAAAGTATTTGACTTATTAAAATTTAATCCAAAAGCTATTGAGCAAGAAAGTATTACAGACGTATTAGAAAAATTAAAAAAATAAAGCTATGGAAAATTATTCCATAGCTTTTTTAAATTCCATGGGATTATCAAAAGATTTAAATCCTTGGACATATAAATTGTAATACATTCCTTGTTTTTTCATTAGTTCTTTATGGGTTCCCGTTTCTTCTATACCTTCATCTGTTAATACTATAATATTATCTGAATTAATTATAGTACTTAATCTATGGGCAATTGTTATTGTAGTTCTACCTTTAGATAAATCTTCTAAAGATTTTTGAACTATTTTTTCACTTTTATTATCTAAAGCAGAAGTGGCCTCATCTAAAATTAGGATGGGAGGATTTTTTAAGAAAACTCTTGCTATACTGATTCTTTGCTTTTGGCCTCCTGAAAGTCTTAAACCTCTTTCACCAACAGCTGTATTATATTTTAATGGCAATTCTTCGATAAACTCACTAGCTCCTGCAAGTTTTGCGGCTAAATATATTTCTTCGTTATTTGCCTCTGGATTTCCATATCGAATATTTTCTAAAATAGTATCATTAAAGAGATATACATCTTGCTGTACTATTCCGATATTTTCTCTTAGAGATTGTAGCTTTACATTTTTTATATTTACTCCGTCTACGGTTATGACACCTTCATCCAAATCATAAAATCTTGGGATTAGATTTATTATTGTTGTTTTTCCTGAACCTGAGGGGCCTACGATAGCAACTTTATTTCCAGGAGAAATATTAAAATTTAAATTCTTTAAGATGTATGGTTCATCAACATTATATCTAAAAGATACATCATTAAAAGAAACATCACCTTTGACATTTTTTAACTCAATTGCATCATCTTCATCAAAAATCTCTATTCCCGTGTCCATTACTTCTACAAATTTCTCTATGCCACTCATTCCTCTATGGAAAGCCTCAGAAAATTCTACAATTCTTCTTATAGTAGCTGTAAGAACATTAGCATATAATACAAATGCAAACAGATCTCCTGGTTCTAGACTTCCATTTATTAAAAAGATTCCCCCAAATAAGATAATAGTTATATACATAAGTGCATCAAAAATTCTTGTTATAGCGTGGAAAGCTGATAAACCTCTATATGTTCCTTTTTTAATATCTAAAAATTCTAAATTATCTAATTCAAATTTTTCAATTTCATAATCTTCATTAGTAAAACTTTTTACAACATTAATTCCTGAAAGATTATCTTCAATACTTGAATTTAATTCACCTATATGACTTCTTTGATTTGACATCATTTGTCTAACAATTCGGTTCTTTTTCGAGCTGGTTACAATCATAAAAGGAATCAATGAAAAAAGTATAAGAGTTAATGGAGCGTTAATTTGAATCAATATAACAAAAGATACAATTAATTTGATTCCTCCGATAAAAAATTCCTCTGGACCGTGATGGGCAAATTCTGTGACATCAAATAAATCGTTGGTTATTCTAGACATGAGTTTTCCAACTTTATTTTCATTGTAAAATGAAGTGCTTAACTGTTGTAAATGAGAAAAAATATCTCTTCTCATATCCGTTTCGATTTTGGCACCAGTTACATGACCTATATTATTCATAAAATAATAGGCTAAAATATCTATAATTTTTAAGAAAGTGTACAAAAATGAAATTTTAATAATCAAGCTTAAAGTCATGCTTCCAATATCTGTGCTTGCTAAATTGGTCATATATCTTAAGATCATTGGCAAAGCAAGTTCGTTAATAGTAGTTAAACTTGCACAAAATAAATCAAAAAATATTAGTCCCTTATAGGGTATGAAATAAGGCAAAAATCTTTTTAAAAGTTCCTTGTTTTTGTAATTATTATTTTTAATTTTTACATCTCCTCATTCTTATAAACTAATTTTCTTTTTTATCATCAGCTGGAGTTTGTAATAACTCTCTCAAAGACGATAAGTATTCATTACTTTCGTTATCCACTTTTACTAATCCTCGTTCTATATCAGTTAAAGTGATATCACCATTGTCTGAATCCATTAGAAATACTAAATAATTATAATTTGGCTCCATATTTGGAATGTCTGGAATAACTATATTCTTAATAGAGCCTTTTATATCTTCTAAAACATAAATTTCTTTTCCAGATGATCCTGTTTGGCTCATTTTGATCAAAGATATATAATCAGAATTCTCCTCTAAAACTTTAACCTCTTCTTCAATTGAAAGGTCAATTTCAGCATTGGAGATTTCTTCATCTTCAATTTCCTCTTCAGGATTTATATTTTCCTCTTCTTCTTTTTTAGTAAGTTCTGGATTTTCTTTATTATCTTCAAGAGCTACTTGAGGATTAGTTTCAACGACTTCTTCGGAAGTTGTAATTTCTTTTTCCTTACATCCTGTTAGGATTGTAAAAATTAACAGTAAAAGAATTATTTTTTTTCTCATTTCAAACCTCCAACTAAGTCTTTATGAGCTATTTTTAAATCTTCAATAATACTTAAGTGCTGAGGACATTCCCCTTCGCATTGGCCACATTCAATACAATTAGGTTGCCCAGAATTTTTATCTAATAACTGTTTGTAATTATCTTCATATTTATCTTTGTCTTCAAAAATATACTTATTATTGTAGGCTGCAAAAACACTGGGAATTTTTACTCCAACTGGACAAGGCATACAATAGTTGCATCTTGTACAATCTACTTTGATTCTTGAATTAATTTCTTTTTTCAAATATTCGATTTTATTTAAAATATCTTCTGATAATGAATTAGGTAAAACTTTAGCAGCTATTTTGGTATTTTCTTCAATTTGAGATAGTTCGTTCATACCGCTTAATACAACATCAACTTCTGGCATGTTATATAAATAGCTTAAAGCAAGTTCAGCTGGCATATATCCATCTAAATTATCAATTATTGATTGGGGCAATTTAGCCAATTGTCCGCCTCTCATGGGCTCCATAATTACTATGCCTAAACCTTTGGACTTAGCGTATTTCAATCCTTCTAATCCTGCTTGATAATTTTCATCCAGATAGTTTAATTGTATTTGACAAAAATCAAAATCAAAAGTGTCTATAATTTCTTTAAATACGCTTATATCATCATGAAAGGAAAAACCTAAGTGACGGATTTTGCCTTCTGATTTGGCTTTCATAGCATTATTATAAACATTCTTGTTCTTAACCATATTAAAACGATTTTTATCTAAAGAGTGAAACAGATAAAAATCTATATAGTCGGTTTGCAGCCTTTGTAATTCAGTATCTAATAATGTAAAGAAATCCTCTTCTTTATCTATTTTCCATACAGGTAATTTTGTAGCTATAAAAATCTTTTCTCTTAATCCGTCTCTGAACATTTCGCCTGCAAATATTTCACTCTGGTTATTATGATATACATATGCCGTATCAAAATATGTAATTCCATTTTCAACAGCTAATTCTATTAATTCTCTGGATTTTTTATAATCTATTTGTCCGTTATCATTTTCTATAATAGGTAATCGCATTAGGCCAAATCCTAAACGCGAAACATTTATATTGTCAGTAATAAATTTAATATCTTTCATCGTGATACCTCCTAACACCAATAAATTATAACATAAATTGTAGGATTAAAAAACTTTTGAATTTTAACAATATATATTAAAATTTGATTAAATTGTATATTATTAAAATAATTGTAGTATAATATATAATGGTGATGAATATTGAGTTATGAAAATATAGGAATAGATATAGTAGATATTAACAGGATAGAGAGAATTTATAATAAATTTGGAAATAAATTTTTGGAAAAAATTTTTAATCCTATAGAAATAGATTATATAAGTGAAAAGAAAAATAAGGCGGAAACTATTGCAGCTCTTTTTAGTTTTAAAGAATCTATTTCTAAAGCTTTGGGTACTGGATTTAGTCACGGATTGACTTTTAAAAGTATTAAAATATTCCATTCTGAATTGGGTGCTCCAAAAGGGGAGGCTAAAGGTGAAAAATTTTTACTTTCTGCTACTCATGATGGAAATTTTGCCGTTACTGTTGCATTATTAGACGGAAATGGGGTAAATACACCAAGTAGAGCTATAGAATTATATAGACCTAGATTGGATAAATCTCATAAAGGCACATTTGGTAAATCTATGATTATTACAGGTTCAAGAGGAATGGTTGGAGCAGGGTATCTTTCTAGTACTGCAGCGTTAAAATCCGGTTGCGGACTTACATATCACTACGTTAGTGAAGAAGACGAGATTTTTTTACCTCTTTCCACCATGCATATTGAAGTAATTTTAAGAGATTCTAGTCCTTTTAAGGATTTATCAAAAATGGATAGTGTGTTATTTGGTTGTGGCGTTGGTATCACTAGAAAAAAAAGAGAACTTTTGCGACAACTTTTGGCTGAAGATATTCAGCTTGTTATTGATGCAGATGGAATTAATATGTTGGCAGAAGATTTAAGTCATTTAATTTCTAAAAAAGCTAAAGTAATATTAACTCCTCATATAATGGAGTTTAGCAGATTGACTGGAAAAGTAATTGCTCCAGGACAAAAACTGTATTCCTTGGCTAAAGATTTTGCTAAAATATACGATGTGATTTTAGTCTTAAAGGATTCTAAAACAATAATTACAGATGGTAATTCTCTGGAAATAGTAGACAGAGAGAATTCAGGTTTGGCTACTGCTGGAAGTGGGGATGTTTTAGCAGGAATAATTACATCTTTGGTAGCTCAAGGCTACGAACTTATGGAAGCGGCTACTTTGGGGGTGTATATTCATTCTTTGAGTGGAGAAATTGCTAGTAAAAAGAAATCAAAAACATCTATGATAGCAAGGGATATAATTGACAGTTTGGACGACGTATTTCGAATTTTGGAAGAAAGGTAATAAAAATAAATATGGTAGTTAAGAGAGGAGATCTTTTCTACGCAAATCTCAGTCCTGTCTTAGGCTCGGAACAGGGTGGAATTAGACCTGTGGTAATAATACAAAATGATGTGGGAAATAAGTATTCTCCAACAGTAATAGTTGCACCCATAACATCGAGAATGAATAAGACTAAACTTCCTACCCATGTGAAAATTAATGCCAGTGAAAAATTTGGTTTACCAAAGGATTCTGTGGTACTTTTGGAACAGATAAGGACAATTGATAAGCAGCGTTTAAAAGACAAAATAGGAAAATTTGATAAAAGAAGAATGTCGGACATAGATAATGCAATTTTAACGTCCTTAGAATTAGAAGACATAGAATAATTTAAGATTTTATACATAAATAACGTCTTAGCTTTTTGAGCTAAGACGTTATTATTAAAATTTTCTATTCATTTGGAATTAGTAATCCATAACCTCCATTTTTTCTTTTGTACAATACATTTAATTGATTTGATTCAGAATTATTGAATACATAGAAGTTGTGACCTACCAATTCTAGTTGAAGAATTGCTTCATCTTCAGACATTGGTCTAGTAGAAAATGTTTTAGTTTTTAAAATTTTGTCACTGTCACTTGAGTCATCTTGAACTGGCCAATCAGGTATATTATCTATACGTATGGTTTCTTTGCCTTGATATTTCTTTTTAAGTTTAGTTTTGTGCTTTCTAATCTGTCTAGCTAACCGGTCTGTTGCCCTGTCTAATGCTGTTCTCAAGTCTGGATCAGACACTTCTGATCTAATAAACGATCCAGGAAGATTAATGGTTATTTCCACTACAGAGTTTTCTCTAAATTCGGAAAATGTAACATTACACCTAACTTCTTCATCGAAGTATTTATCCAATTTATTCAATTGGTTTTCCGCCATCTGTTTCATGTCTTCTGTAACCTGTACATTTTTTCCTGTAAAATTGATTAACATAATATTTCCTCCTGCTACTTCATTACTTAATATATTAAGATTAAGTTATAAATATATTACCCTATTATTAGTAAATAATGCAATAGATAAAATTCTTAAATTATTAAAAGAACAAAAAGTCACCTACTTGTGGATAATGTTGAAAACTATGTGGATAAGGGTATTTATTAGTTAGACTTGTGGATATATGTGTTAATAGATTTTTTTAGAAATAATACCATGTATAATTATTTTAAATATTGTCGAAGATGGACGGACTTTATTTATTAGTAAATTTGATTTATACTTATTGAAATGAGGAGGTATTAATGGACTCTAATATTAAAAACTTAAAATCTTTTTTTGAATATGTAAAAAAGAATGAAAAAAAAATATATAAAAAAATATTCCAAACCTACGGTTTACCTACAAGTAAAATAAAAAAATTACCTAAAGAAGAAAATGAACTTCTGTTAATTTCTACAGGCATTAATTTAAGTGTAGAAGAAAAATTATCTAAACTTATTGAACTATACGAATATGACAATGCTAAAATTTTTAGTACTGTAAAAGACGATTTTGAATTTAACTCTAAAGTTGGTTTTTTCGAAGTATTAAATGAAAAAAGTGGAAAAACTGTCCACGTTGTAGATTTAAAATCTTCTATTTTTGAAACCCTTTTAACGGATTCGAATTTAACTTTAGATAAAGGTGATATGTTATTTGGTTTTTCTTTTTTTGATTTTGAAAAAGGGGATACAATTTTATATTCTAATTTTATTGTATTAACTGAAGAAGAACGTTCGGTTGTAGATGGGATATACGAAGAGTATTTTGTAGATGATGATACAGATGTTTTTTTTGATAATGTTGTTTTACCAAGACTTATGAAAAATCAACTCCAACAGATAGACGAACTTCTTTCTAAACATACAGTTAGTTTAATGGAGAACTACGATCAAGTTTCAATTTATAATTTTTTCAAACATTTTAGCGATACGATAAAATATGCTCTTTTTAGCAATGAAGAAGTAAATATATACAATTTAGACTATTATGATTTTTTAATGAAAGAAACTAAGTCAGGAAATTTCATCGTAGAAGGAGATTTGGAAATCTTTATTGACATGTTGGAATTCTTAATGAATAGTGAGTTGAAAACGGGTAAAAGTAAGGATGAAGTTTTAAATAGTATTCTTAAATGCAAAGAAAATATTTTAATATTAAAAAATAACTTATCTAATAACTATCCTATAACTCCTTTAGAACTAGTTAATGCAATTAGTGATAATGATTTATCTGAAAATAGTGAATTGTCAGGAATATTATCTATGGGATTTTATATGGACGAACTATCCAATCAAGAAAAACCTACACTTACAGAAAAGACAAGACGTTTAAATGCTAAATCAGTAAGAAATCTCATGGATGAAAATATGCTAATAAAATTGGATTCTTCAGAAAATTCAGAAGAAAACGCCAAGGAATTGATACAATTTGCAGTTGCAATAATGCTTTCTAATGGCTTGGCAGGAGTAAAAGAAGACGGTGAAATTTATCTAACTAACAGATTTTCATATTTTGTAATAGCTCCTCCAGATGAAGTCGTGGCTAACTTTTTAACCGCTATCTTTAGAGAGGACACATTAAGACAATATATCGGTAGAAAAAATGATAATTATAAAAAATTACTTGAGGATTTGAATGAATTTATTAATACTTTAGATAATTCTGAATTAGTTAAAACCCCGGGGGGCAATAAAATGCTCAGAATACTTGAAATTATAGGTCTAGTTAAAACTAAGATAGTTAATGGAGAAGAATTCTTCGAATCTACTATCTTAGGAGAAATTTATAATGATTATTTAAAATCTAGAACTCAAAAAGGAAAAGTTCTTCAATTAAATCAATACAAATAAAAAACATTAAAACTGACTTTTAGGTTAATTTTAGAGTGATGACAAAAGCTTTATTAAGGTCAAAATATCATTATTTTCGAGAGTATATAGCTCGCCGGCCCGAGGATACTCGAAAAAGAATGATATAGAGACCTTGTAGGCAGTTTCAAATTGACTTCCGAGTCAATTTTTTTATTTTACAATAATAATATTGACAAGTGTATAAAATTTGATACAATAGTTTAGCAATTGTAAACAAAATACTTAATGGAGGTGGACTTTTTTATTGAATATTGGAGAAAAAATAAAAAATATAAGAATAGCCCAAGGATTAACTCAAGAAGAGTTAGCACAAAGGTGTGAACTAACTAAAGGATTTATTTCCCAAGTAGAAAGAGATATTGCATCGCCATCTATAACTTCATTTATTGATATTTTAGATGCATTAGGTATAAGTCCTTCTGATTTTTTTGAAGATCGTGAAGAGAAAAAAGTTTTTAAAAAAGAAGATTTTTTTGAATTTGTTGAAGATAAAAAGGGTTATAGAATAAACTGGTTAGTTCCAAATTCTCAAAAAAATTTAATGGAGCCCACCTTATTGGAAATTGAACCATATGGATCTACAGAAATAGTTAATCCATATGACGGAGAAGAATTTGGATTTGTATTGGATGGGAAGTTGGAATTAGTTATAGGAAACGAAGTTTACAAGGTCAATAAAGGTGATAGCTTCTATTTTAAAGCAAAGGAAAGTCATCATTTAAAGAATTCTGGGAAAAAACTTCTGAAAGTTTTATGGATTAGCAGTCCACCAAGTTTCTAGGAGGTTTTATGGAAAAAATAATTATTAATCTTAAGGATATTGATAAATCTTATGGTGACAATGAAGTACTAAAGGATTTAAATCTTAAAATATATGAAAATGAATTTTTAACTTTATTAGGTCCTAGCGGTTGTGGTAAAACTACTACCTTGAGGATTATTGGAGGATTTGAAAATCCAGATGATGGAATTGTTGAATTTGACGGAGAAAACATAACTAATATTCCTCCTTATAAGCGTAAAATAAACACTGTATTTCAAAAATATGCTTTATTTCCACATTTAAACGTAGAAGAAAATATTGAATTTGGTCTAAAAATTAATAAAGTAGATGAAAGTGAAAGAAAAAAAAGAACGGCAGAAATGTTGAAATTAGTTGGTCTATCAGGATTTGAAAAAAGACGAATCGAGTCATTAAGTGGTGGACAACAACAAAGGATTGCTATAGCAAGAGCTTTGGTTAATAGACCTAAAGTATTATTACTAGATGAACCCCTTGGAGCATTAGATTTAAAGCTTAGAAAAGAGATGCAAGTGGAACTAAAGGAAATCCAACAAAATGTAGGAATTACTTTTATTTATGTAACCCATGATCAAGAAGAGGCACTTACCATGAGTGATACGATAGTAGTCTTAAATGAAGGTATTATTCAACAAATTGGAAAACCCATAGACATTTATAACGAGCCTAAAAACTCCTTTGTAGCTAATTTTATTGGAGAATCTAACATTACTGATGGAATTATGAGAGAAGATTTTTTAGTAGAAATGCTAGGCGTTAATTTTATTTGTGTAGACAAGGGTTTTGAAAAAGATGAAAATGTGGATGTGGTAATTAGACCTGAGGATTTGATTATTCTAGATAAAGACCAAGGAAAAATAAACGGCAAAGTAGAATCTGTGGTTTTTAAAGGAGTTCACTACGAAATGATAATAGTCGGTAAGGGATTTAGATGGAAAGCTCATTCTACAGTATCTAGAAAAGAAGATGAAGAAGTGGGATTAAATGTGATTCCTGATAATATTCACATTATGAGGAAATTAAAATGAGAAAATATTCATTACCTTACTTTTTTTGGTTGATTTTATTTGTAGTATTTCCCATGATTTTAATTGGAATAATGGCTTTTACAAAGGGAGATATGCTAGAATTTACGACTTTTACATTTTCAATGGAAAATTTTGAAAGATTTTTTGAGTCTACTTATTTGAGAATTTTGGTAAACTCTATTATCCTAGCGTCTATCTCGACGTTTATGTGCTTTCTTATAGGTTATCCTACTGCTTATATAATTTCTAGAATGAAAGAAAACATCCAAGGTACTTTAATTTTATTATTTGTAATTCCAATGTGGATGAATTTTCTTCTTAGAACATATGCCTGGTTAACTCTACTTGGAAATAATGGATTGATCAATCAGTTTTTTGGTTTTTTTGGTTTAGGACCTTTTGAAATAATATATAATAATAAAGCTGTAGTTGTAGGAATGATTTATAATTTCTTGCCCTTCATGGTACTGCCCATTTATACAGTTTTGTCTAAAATGGACGCAAGTCTTTTAGAAGCGGCAAAAGATTTAGGTGCAAATGATAGGGAAGTTTTCCAAAGAGTAATTTTTCCTTTGTCATTGCCTGGAGTAAGTTCGGGGATAACAATGGTCTTTATTCCAGCATTAAGTACTTTTGTAATTTCTAATTTGTTAGGCGGAAATAAATCTATGCTGATTGGAAACGTAATTGAGCAGCAATTTAGATTTACCGGAGATTGGCACTTTGGAGCTGCAATTTCATTTATACTTATGATATTTATGCTATTAACTATGATTTTTTCATCTAGAAGTGGAATAGTTAAAGAAGGAGAAAATGGCTTATGGTAAGAAAATTCACTGATCGTTTTTATTTAGCAATGGTATTTCTATTTCTATATCTGCCAATTTTTGTTTTAATTGTTTTTAGTTTTAATTCTTCTAGACTGAGGGGAAGCTTTGACGGATTTAGTTTGATTTGGTATAAAAATCTCTTAAGTGATAGAGCTGTAATGCAAGCTTTATATAATACTGTACTGATTGCCTTAATATCTACGGTAATTTCTACTATAATGGGAACTTTTGCAGCTATTGGAATTCATTATTTAAGAGGTAAAAAACAAGATATAATATTAAATTTAAACTACATTCCAGTTATCAATCCCGATATAGTTACTGCAGTTGCTTTAATGGCACTTTTCAAATTTCTTAGTTTGAAATTCGGAATTAGTACGATGTTAATATCTCACATAGTGTTTTCGGTGCCCTATGTAATATTAAATATCTTACCTAAGTTGCAACAATTGGATAGAAATTTATTAGATGCATCCATGGACTTAGGGGCAACTCCTCTTTATTCAATTATAAATGTTATCATCCCTCAGATAAAACCGGGAATAATAACAGGAGCACTTATGGCATTTACACTGTCTATAGATGATTTTATTATATCGTATTTTAATACTGGACATGGATTTAATAACCTAAGTATATTAATTTATTCAATGGCTAAAAAGGGAATAAATCCTAGTATAAATGCACTATCCACAATAATGTTTGCAACTATGTTATTGCTTGTATTGATAATTAACAGAAGAAATAAAGGAGAAATGGAAAATGAATAAAAAGATATTAGTTTTAATTTTTGCACTTACATTAATATTTTCATCTTGTAGCCCTCAATCTGGAGCAGAAGAAGGAGTTTTGAATGTATATAATTGGGGAGATTATATTGATGAAAGCTTACTTTCAAAATTTGAAGAAGAAACTGGAATCAAAGTTATATACGATACATTTTCTTCCAATGAAGATATGTATATAAAAGTAAAACAGGGAATAGATTCATATGATATATTGGTTCCATCTGATTATATGATTGAAAGACTAATTGAAGAAGAATTATTAAATGAAATTGATTTAGCACAGATTCCTAATTTTGACTATGTAAATGATAACTTAAAAAATCCAGCGTTTGATCCCGAAAATAAATATTCAGTGCCATATTTTTGGGGGACGGGAGGAATCATTTATAATGCTGCTAAAATAACAGATAAAATAGACAGCTGGACAGATTTATTCAACGAAAAATATACAGGAAAAATTGTAATGTATAATTCATCTAGGGATTCAATAGCAGTTGCTCTAAAAGCTTTAGGATATTCTATGAACTCAACTGACTTAGATGAATTAGAAGAAGCAAAAGCATTATTGATTTCACAAAAACCTTACGTACTTGCGTACCAAGCAGATGAAGGTAGAGATACTCTAGTGTCAGGAGATGGAGATATTGGTTTTATGTATTCAGGGGATGCTTTAATGATGATAGAACAAAATCCTGATTTGAAATATGTATTACCAAAAGAAGGTGCTAATATTTGGTTTGATGCTATGGTAATCCCAAAGTCAGCTCAAAATGTAGAAGCTGCTCATAAGTTTATTAATTTTATGTGTGAGCCAGAAAATGCAGCGATAAATGCAGAATATTCTGTTGGCTTTTCTTCACCAATAGATGAAGCTATAGAATTACTTCCAGATGAAATAAAAAATTCTGAAGTAGCTTACCCAGATGATTCTCTACTTGCTAATGGAGAAATCTATAAAAATTCTAAGGAAATAATTCCTGTTTATGACAGAATTTGGACAGAAGTTACAGCAGCTCAGTAAATTAAATATGTAAAACAAAAAAATGTTCAGCGGCTCTAAAGTCGTTGAACATTTTTTAGTATACTTATGGACAATGTACTATCTATACTTGTAATTTTGTTCTTTTAACTCAGCTTAACTGGGGGTATAATAAAATCGAGGTGAAAATCTAAATGAAAATTAAATTTTATGGCAGTACAAACATGGTAACTGGTTCAAATCATTTGATAGAAGTCGGGGACAAAAAGTTGCTACTAGATTGTGGTATGTTTCAAGGAGGACCTGAGGAAGAGCTTTTAAATTTTGAAAATTTTCCTTATAGGCCAAATGAAATCGATTATTTAGTTTTATCCCATGCTCATATCGACCACTCAGGTAGAATTCCAAAATTAGTCAAAGAAGGTTTTCGTGGAAGAATTTTGGCTACAAAAGCAACGTTGGATCTGAGTAGAATTATGCTTCAAGATAGTGCCCATATTCAACAATCTGATGTGGAGTGGGAAAATAAAAAGCGTACTAGATCAGGTCAACCTCTACTAGAACCTTTATATACTACTGAAGATGTGTTACGATCTTTAAATTTATTTGAACAATATTATTACAATCAGTTTATAAAAATAGATGAAACTTTTACTCTAAGATTTTTAGATGCTGGACATATCTTAGGAAGTGCTATAGTAGAGCTTTGGATTACAGAAGGAGATAAAAATACAAAATTAGTATACTCTGGAGATTTGGGCGTAGGGAATCACGCAATAATAAAATCACCAAAAATCGTTGAAAGTGCCGATTATTTAATTTTAGAATCTACATATGGAAATCGAATTCATGAACCATATGAAGAAACACATCATAAATTTATAGATATTATAGAAAGGACTGCAAGTAGAGGTGGGGCAGTTATTATACCATCTTTTGCCGTAGGAAGAACTCAAGAGCTTATTTATCAATTAAACACTTATTATGAGAATGATACTATGGAAGCGTATAAAAGAATTCCAGTATATATAGATAGTCCTTTAGCAATACAAGCTACAGAAGCTTATGAAAAGAATTCTGATCTTTTTAATGATGAAACTAAGAATAAAATTTTATCAGGTGACAATCCTTTTGCATTTCCAAATTTAAGATATGTAAAAACAGTTGAAGAATCAAAATCATTAAATAAATCCCCGTATCCTAAGGTAATAATATCTGCAAGTGGAATGGCAGATGCTGGTAGAATAAGGCATCACTTAAAACATCATCTTTGGGACCCGAGAAATACAATTTTATTTGTAGGCTATCAAGCTATGGGTTCTACTGGGAGAAGGATTTTAGATGGCACTAAAGAAGTTAGAATATTAGGTGAGAACATTCAAGTTCGAGCAGAAATAGACGAACTCCAAGGACTATCAGCTCATGCCGATTTAAATATGTTATTGGACTGGGTTGATAATATTAAAGAAAAGCCTAAAAAGATATTTTTAGTACATGGAGAACCAGATTCTACTGAAAACCTAAAAAAAGAAATTGAAAATAGATTTAATATTTCAACAGTAATTGCAAAGCTGGATGAAGTAATTGAAATAGATGGAAGTAAAGAAAAAAATTATATAGATAAACATATTGAAGTTGATTTAAGTAAGAGTTTGAATGACTCCATTTATCAAGTAAAAGAATTATTTAATGTTTATGATAGTCAACGTAAATCAGATGTAGATGATGAATTTGCCTCTAAGCATTATTCTGAATATAATGAGGCATTACTAGATATTAAAAATCGCTTAATGGAACTTATGATGTTAGAAAATAAATGATCCATGCAGCATTGACGCATTTTATTAGTGATTAATAATAAGTTATGTGATATTATTTTATTGAGTCAATTTTATAGATTAATCTATATTGAGAGGAAGATAAAATGAAATTATATATTGTTGAAAACTATGATGAATTAAGCAAAAAGGCTGCAGAAGTAATAGCAGAAGAAATAAAAATAAAAAATGATATTGTATTGGGCTTAGCTACTGGTAGTACTCCTGAAGGAATGTATGCAGAGTTAGTTAAAATGTATGACAATGGAGAAATAGATTTTTCCAACGCATCTACTTTTAACTTGGATGAATATTATGGTCTAGACGATGAACATGAACAGTCATATCACTATTTTATGAATAAGCATTTATTAAAAAAAATTAATATTGATACCAAAAAAACCAATATTCCTTCAGGTTGCACAGACGATGTTGAAAAAGTTTGCAAAGAATACGATGAAAAAATTGAAGCTTCAGGCGGTATTGATCTTCAATTATTAGGAATTGGCATGAATGGACATATTGGATTTAATGAACCAGGAAATTACTTCGTGGGAGAAACTCATATTGTAAACTTAACTGAGGACACATTGGACGCAAATGCTAGATTTTTTGAAACTTTAGATGATGTGCCCAAAAAGGCAATAACTATGGGAATGAAAAGCATTTTAAATTCAAAGAAAATTCTATTGATAGCTTCCGGAAGTGGAAAAGCTGATGCTATGTATATGGCATTAAGGGGTCCAATAACTCCCAAAGTTCCAGCAAGTATATTGCAACTTCACCAAAATCTAATAGTAATAGTTGACAATGAAGCTGGGGCAAAGCTGTAATAAACGCAAGAAAGGAAATAGAAAAAGAAATGATGAATAAGAAAATAAGAAACTTCATTATTTACGCTATCTTCTTATTAATAGTAGCAGGTTGTACTTTGACTCCTTGGTTCGGGTCAGAATTTTTGTGGAAAGCTGAAAATAATAAAGAAGTTCCTTTTAGCGGAATTTATTTTGATACTCCTACTAATATTAATAATTTTAAAATCAGAAGATCTGAAACTAATTCCAATGAAAAATATTTAATTAGCTATGATGTAGAGTTTGAATATATTGGAAATGATTCGAGCATGAGAATTATAGGAAAATTAGGAGAACAAGCTTTTTTTGGGGACACTGTAGTTCCAAGACATAGTAAAGCGACATTAAAAGGTGAATATGATATTATAAATAATCTTTTGTTTGATGAAAAACTAAACTACGGAGATCTATACAAGAAAATTGAAAATTATAAATTTACTTCAATATCTGAAATAAGAGTTCCATTGAGTGAAAGTGTTAAAGATTATAAATTTAAAATAAGTTACGAACCAAAAAATTTAGTCTACTCTGACAACGATAAATTAGCTACATTGACGGTATTTTTAACCAACGCTAGAGTCGACAATTTTACAGATTCAGAGTATATTAATCAAAGTGAAGTTCAAAGTTTTAATGAAAGTGGTATTTATGTAAATGTTTTAGAACTTTTTGATAATTCAAAAATAAATAATATTAATTTCTGGAAAAATGTAAATAATGTAATATTTATTTTATCAATAATATTAGTTGTAGGTCTTATTTGGCTAGGAAGAACAAGCAATCCGTATATACTAATGGCATTAATGTTTGTCAATATACTAACTTTATATGCCTTCTTCGAAATTGGAATAGCTACAAAAGGCATATTATATATATTTCCTATATTGGGAATAATAACGGTTATCTCATCGAGGATAATTTCTAGAGATAAAATTGTATTTAATAAATATGATTTCTCCCAATCTTTAGGGGGAGCGATACTCTTAGTTTTATTAGGAATAATTGTATATATCGTTCCTAATACATTTTAATATAATATTTAGAAAAGCTTAGTTGTCTAGGCTTTTCTTTTTTGAAATAATTATTTAAATTAAAATGTGAAATTTTTGTGAAATTTAGATAATCTTTAAACAGGTTTATATTTTTTATAGTTCATTTATTATTAAAATATGAAACAAACATTTCAATAATTTTTATTTTTTAGAAAAAGCATGATTTATATAAGTGAAATGAAAGCAATGAAAACGTTATATCATCAAGTAATTCAAATTTATTCATATTAGATAAAGGAGTAATTTTTGAAAAACAAACCCTTTTCAATTTTAGAAATTATATCTGTAAACCGTGATATTAACAAGCGTTAAGGTTTATTGATAAACATTTTCCGATTTGCAATAACATTTTAGTATGTTATAATAAAATTAGAATTGAGTAAAATGAAAAACATTGTTCACATTTATTTAGGAGGTAGTTTATGGGAAAAACATTAGTATTGGGAGTAATCGGATCTGATGCACACGCAGTGGGAAATAAGATCCTAGATGCGACTCTAACAGAAGCAGGATTTAAAGTTGTAAATATTGGTGTATTGTCATCACAAGAAGACTTCATCAATGCGGCAATTGAAACGAAAGCAGATGCTATATTAGTTTCTTCACTTTATGGACAAGGCGAACTTGACGTTAAGGGGCTTAAAGAAAAATGTAATGAAGCAGGTTTAGAAGATGTACTTCTATATGTAGGCGGAAATATAGTAGTAGGTAAGCAAAACTGGGAAGATGTTCATGAGAGATTTAAAGCAATGGGATTTGACAGAATTTACAAACCAGGAACTTCCGTAGAGACTACAATCGCAGACTTAAAAGAAGATCTAGGGGAATAAAATGAATTGCTATTTGTTTATTGATTTTGGAAGCACTTTCACTAAAATAACATTAGTAGATATCGAGAATGAAGAAATAATAGGAACTGAAAAATCATATACAACTGTAGAAACTGACGTTACTATAGGCTATGAAAAAGCTTTAGATAAATTGAAAGAAAAAATCAATTTTGATGAAGTGAACATAGTTAAAACTACTGCTTGTTCTTCTGCTGCAGGTGGGTTAAAAGTTGTAGCTATTGGATTGGTGCCTGAATTAACAGCTGAGGCAGCAAAACGAACTGCTTTGGGCGCTGGGGCTAGAATTATTAAAACCTATAGCTTTAAACTTAATGACTCTGAATTAGAAGAAATTAAGAATTCTGATATTGATATGATTCTTTTGGCTGGAGGTACAGACGGAGGTAATTCAGAATCAATTATTCATAACGCGTCTATGATCAGTAAACATAATATCAATGTACCAGTAGTAGTTGCAGGTAATAAAAGTGCGATAGATGAAGTGAAAAAAGTATTTTCTGAAAGTATAGAGTACTATATCACTGAAAACGTAATGCCAACATTGAACCAGATAAATGTAGAGCCAGCTAGAGAAACAATTAGAAATATCTTTATGAAAAACATTGTAAAAGCTAAAGGAATGGAAAGAGTTTCAGAATTTCTTGATGGTATTACAATGCCTACACCAGCAGCAGTGTTAAAAGCAGCTAGAGTACTATCTGAGGGAACAGATAAAGAAGATGGTATAGGGGACTTAATAGTTTTAGATATTGGTGGAGCTACAACGGATGTCCATTCAATTTCTGATGGATTACCTACTAAACCTGGTGTGCAATATAGAGGATTAGAAGAGCCATTTGCTAAAAGAACTGTTGAAGGCGACTTAGGGATGAGATATTCAGCTCTTGCGGTCCAAGAAGCAGCGGGTTCTCGTATGATTAAAAAGTTTATAAATATTGAAAACTATGAAAATGTAGATGAAGAGTTTCAAAAACGTTATAACAACACAGATTTCATATCAACAACCAAATTGGACAAGGAATTTGACTTGGCAATGGCAAAAATTTGTACATTTATTTCAATGGGAAGACATGCAGGAACAATCCAAATGATTTACTCACCTATGGGAAATGTCTACAATCAAGAGGGAAAAGACTTATCTGAGGTGAAGTATTTAATAGGAACGGGTGGAGTAATTATTAATAATGAAACTCCAGAAGAGATTTTAACTTCGGGTTTATTTACCATGGAGGAACCCAATTCCTTAAGGCCTGTTCAACCTAAACTTATGGTAGATAAAGATTACATTCTTTCATCTATGGGATTATTGGCAGGCATAGATGAGGATATTGCTGTGAGAATGCTTAAAAAATATATAGTCGAAATTTAGGAGATAAAATATGGATGTAAAATTTAGAAAAATGACGGAAGAGGAATTTTTTAAAGAAAGAGAAGAAGTACTTACAGGCTGGCCTACAGGAAAAGATGTAGACTTAGATGAAGCTGTTGAATTTTTGAAAAAAGTTCCTGATGAAAAAAACTTTGCTAAAAAAATGGCGTGGGCTGATGAAAAAGGAATTACAACTGCTCAACCTAGAGCAGGAGTTGCTCTTATAAATGAGCATATTGAACTTTTACAACATCTTCAAAACGAAGGTGGAGCTGACTTTTTGCCATCTACTATTGATGCGTATACTAGACAAAATAGATACGAAGAAGGCGAAAGAGGAATTATAGAATCTGAGGCAGCGGGTAGATCACTTCTTAATGGATTCCCAGCTGTAAATCACGGAGTAAAAGGATGTAGACAAGTATTTGAAGCTGTTGACTTACCACTTCAATTAAGACATGGTACTCCAGACTCTAGATTACTTGCAGAAGTTGGACACGCAGGTGGATTTACTTCAAATGAAGGTGGAGCTATTAGTTATAACATCCCTTATTCAAAGAAGGTAAGTGTAGAAAAAACAGTAAGAGATTGGCAATATTGCGATAGACTTGTTGGATATTATGAAGATAATGGAGTTACTATTAACAGAGAACCATTTGGTCCTTTAACAGGTACTTTAGTGCCACCATCAACTTCTAATGCAGTAGGTATATTAGAAGCACTTTTAGCCGCAGAACAAGGTGTTAAGAATATTACAGTAGGTTATGGACAATGTGGTAATCTTCTTCAAGACGTTGCAGCAGTAAATGCACTTAGAGAACAAACAAAAGAGTATTTAAAAGCTTATGGATATGACGATGTAATATTGACTACTGTATTCCACCAATGGATGGGCGGATTCCCAGAAGATGAGTCTAGAGCATTTGGATTAATTTCCTTAGGAGCAGCTGCAGCAGCACTTTCAGGAGCAACTAAAGTAATAGTTAAAACTCCTCATGAAGCTATTGGTATTCCAACAAAAGAAGCTAACGCAGCAGGAATTAAAGCTACCAAAATGGTGCTTAACCTTCTTGAAGGACAAAGATACGCAGATAGCCAAGCTTTAAGAGATGAAATAAATATTATTAAAGCTGAAGTAAAATGTATGCTAGATGAAACACTTAGATTAGGTAATGGAGACTGGGCAGTTGGTACAGTAAA
The DNA here is from genome assembly GCA_012728775.1 of Tissierellia bacterium. Next base: position 6,485 of record JAAYEN010000331.1, on the reverse strand, counting down.
AGCATTTGAAACAGGTGTAATTGACATTCCATTTGGACCTTCTGACTATAACGCAGGTAAAATGTTACCAGCTAGAGATAACGAAGGATTTATCAGATATCTAGAAGTTGGAAATATTCCACTTTCTAAAGAACTTAAAGATTTTAACAAATGCAGATTTGAAGAAAGAGCTAAGTTTGAAGATAGAGATGTAAGCTTCCAAATGGTAGTTGATGATATATTCGCAGTAAGTAGAGGAAAATTAGTAGGAAGACCAGGAGATGATGTAAAATGAGAATTGAAAAAGTTATTTGTTCACCAGGATTGACAGGATTTTACTTTGACGACCAAAAAGCAATTAAGCAAGGTGCAGGACACGATGGACTTTTCTATGTTGGAGATGTGGCAACTGATGGATTTACTAGCATTAGACAAGCTGGAGAAAGTATTTCAGTTCAACTTATCCTAGATGATGGACAAGTTGCATATGGAGACTGTGCTGCAGTTCAATATTCAGGAGCAGGTGGAAGAGATCCACTTTTCCTAGCAGCAGATTTTATTCCATTAATTGAAAAAGAAATAGCTCCAAAACTAGAAGGCAGAGAAATTACTAGCTTTAAAGAAATAGCTGAAGAATTTGATACACTTCAAATAGATGGTAAAAAACTTCACACAGCTATTAGATATGGAATAACTCAAGCTTTATTAGATGCAGTTGCAAAAACTCAAAAACGTACTATGGCTGAAGTAATTCACGAAGAATATGGCGTACAAACTCCTATGGAAAAAGTTGCAATATTCACTCAATCTGGTGATGACCGATATACTAATGCAGATAAAATGATTCTTAAAGGTGCAGACGTATTACCTCATGGATTATTTAACAATGTTAAAGAAAAATTAGGTGAAAACGGAGAAAAACTTAAAGATTATGTGGCTTGGTTAAGAGATAGAATTAATGAAAACAAAACTACTGAAGAATATAAACCAATACTTCACATCGACGTATATGGAACTATCGGAGAAGCTTTCGATAATGATACTATGAAGATGGCAGATTATCTAACTGAACTTGAAGCAATTGCAGCTCCATATCATTTAAGAATTGAAGGACCTATGGACGTTGGTTCAAGAGAAGGCCAATTAGAAGCGATGGCAGCTCTTACTAGTGAAGTAGATAAAAGAGGAATCAACGTTGAACTTGTTGCAGACGAATGGTGCAACACATTTGAAGATGTTAAAGATTTCGTAGATAACAATGCAGGACATATGATTCAAATAAAAACTCCAGACTTAGGAGGAATCAACAATTCAGCTGAAGCAATTCTATATTGTAAAGCAAATGGAAAAGGCGCATACAGCGGTGGAACTTGTAACGAGACAAATAGATCATCTGAAGTTTTGACTAATGTTGCTATGGCTTGTGGAGCAGATCAAGTGTTAGCTAAACCTGGAATGGGTGTTGACGAAGGACTTATGATCGTTAACAACGAAATGGAAAGAGTATTAGCATTAGTTGCATACAGAAACAATAAATAAGGTTAAAACTCATAATTCAGAGGGTCTAAGTGCTCTCTGAATTATATTTTATTAAATAATATTAAGGGGTAATTATGAAAACAATTCACGTAGATAAAATCACTGAAGAAGTTAAAAGAATGGCTATCGAGGCGGCATATTTTTTGCCTGACGATGTTCAAAAATCTTTAGAAGACTCTAGAGAAAAAGATGATTGGCCTTTAGCAAAAGAAATTCTTGATCAAATTCTAGCAAATGCTGAAATTGCAAGGACGGAAGAAGTTCCAATGTGCCAAGATACAGGAATGGCAGTGGTATTTGTTGAAATGGGTCAAGACGTTCATGTAGAAGGTGGATATATAGAAGACGCTATTAATGAAGGCGTTCGCCAAGGATATGAAGAAGGATATTTGAGAAAATCTGTTGTAGGAGATCCTATAGAAAGAGTTAATACCAAAGATAACACTCCAGCGGTTATTAACTATAAGATTGTTCCTGGAGATGAATTGAAAATTACTTTTGCAGCAAAAGGATTTGGATCTGAAAATATGTCTAGATTAACTATGCTTAAACCGGCTGATGGACTTGAAGGCGTTAAGAAATTTATTTTAGAGACAGTTGAGTTAGCAGGACCAAACCCATGCCCACCAATAGTTGTCGGAGTTGGAGTTGGTGGAACATTTGATAAAGCGGCAGCTATGGCTAAAGAAGTCTTAATGAGACCATTAGATGAATATCATGAAAATAAATTCTATGCTGATTTAGAAAGAGAACTGGAAGAAAAGGTTGCAAATCTAGGAGTTGGTCCTCAAGGCTTTGGTGGTAGAACTACAGCTTTAAGAGTTATGATAAAAGAGTACCCAACTCATATAGCAGGATTGCCAGTAGCAGTAAATATTAACTGTCATGCAACTAGACATAAAGAAGTAATTCTATAGGAGGAACAAATGGCTATAAAACTAACAACACCACTTACAGATGATCAATTAAAAGATTTGAAAGCTGGAGATAATGTTTTAATCACAGGTTATATATATACAGGACGAGATGCAGCGCACAAAAGATTAGTAGATCTTCTTGAAGAAGGTAAAGAACTTCCAATAGATGTAGAAGGAGCAATAATGTATTATGTAGGACCTACACCTGCAAAGCCAGGTCAACCACTAGGTTCTGCTGGGCCAACAACATCATATAGAATGGACTCTTATACACCACAACTATTAGACCTTGGTTTAAAAGGTATGGTAGGAAAAGGTAAAAGATCAGATGAAGTTAAAGAAGCTATGCTAAGAAATGGAGCAGTTTATTTTGCAGCAATTGGTGGAGCAGCAGCTTTAATAGCTAAATCTGTTAAAGAAGCAGAAATCGTGTGCTATGAAGATTTAGGAGCTGAAGCAATTAGAAGGCTATACGTAGAAGATTTTCCAGCAACTGTAGAAATTGATACTAAAGGTGTGGATCTATATCAAGTAGGTCGAAAGGAGTATTTAGATTGGAAAAAAGAGAAATAGTAAGACCAGCTAGAGCTGGTTCTGTTGAATCAAATGATCTTCTAGTAATTATTTCTCCTGCTGACGATCTTTCAATAGACATCTCCAGTGAAGTTTCACTTCAATATGGCGATGATATTAAAAAAGTTATTGAAGAAACCTTAAAAAAATTTGGCGTGGAGAAGGCACAAATTAAAATAGAAGATAAAGGGGCTTTAGACTTTACAATAAGAGCTAGAGTTGAAGCTGCTATATTAAGGGGGTCTAAATAATGGCTTATAAATCTATGCTATTTATGCCTGGAAATAATCCGGGAATGTTATTTAGCTCATCTATTTTAGGAGCAGATGCTATAATTATTGATTTAGAAGATGCAGTGAGCGCAAATGAAAAAGATGCAGCTAGAATATTAGTTAGAGAATATTTAAGAAGTTTTGATAACCCTACTGATGTACTAGTTAGAGTTAATCCTACAGATACTCCATATTTTAAAGATGATATGGAAATGCTTGTGGATATGAAAATAGATTCCATTATGCTTCCAAAAGCATCTGTAGAGAGTGTAAAAGAAATTGACAGATTTCTTTCTGAAAATAATTCAGATTTGAAAGTTTTTGCTTTAATCGAAACGGCAATGGGAGTAGAAGATTCTCTTAACATACTTTCAGCATCAGATAGAATTATTGGAGTACTATTAGGAGCTGAAGATTTAACCTTAGACTTAGGAGCAGAGAGAACTAAAGCATCAGAAGAAATCAGATACTCTAGACAAAAAATAGTAGCTGTATCAAAAGCATTAGAAATCCAAGCTATAGATACACCATTTACAGATACTGATGATATGGACGGTCTTAAAAAAGATGCTGAGTTTGCAAAGGCTATGGGAATGACAGGAAAAGCAGCAATTAGTCCGCGTCATGTCATGACAATTAATGGTGTATTCTCTCCAACTGAAAAGGAAATAGAACACGCTGTTAGGGTTTGTGAAGGCGCTATTGATGCAAAAGAAAAAGGATTGGGCGCTTGGTCACTAGATGGGAAAATGGTAGATGCACCAATAATAAAAAGAGCAGTGAATTTATTGAAGTCTACCGCTTACTTTAAGGGGGAATACAATGACTTACTTTGATGAAAAATTGGAAAATATTAAAATTTTGCCCAAAGAAGACTATCCTCAAAAAGGCTCAAGACCATCTAAAATTAGAGAAGATCTTCCAAAGCTAATTAAAGAATTGGGAATAAAAGACGGAGATAGTTTGTCCTTTCATCATCATTTGAGAAATGGAGATAAAGTTTTAGTACAGGTTATGAAGGCTGTTCAAGGAGCTGGAATAAAAAATATTACTTTGGTTGCTAGTTCTATTTTCCCAAGTATGGGACCTATTGTGGAACTTATAGAAGATGGCACTATAACAAATATTGTAACATCTTATGTATCAGGACCAGTTGGAGAAGCTGTAAGTAAAGGAAAACTCCAAGGCAGGATAATAATGCAATCCCACGGTGGTAGAGCTAGGGCTATACTTTCAGGCGAAGTTCCAATAGATTTTGCTTTTATTGCATCTCCATCATGCGATGTAAAAGGAAATATATCAGGAGTAAACGGAACTAACTCTTGTGGTGCTATGGGTTATGCTATAAGTGACGCAGTAAAAGGAAAAACTACAATTGCTGTAACGGACTTTTTAGCAAGTTATCCAAACTTTCCTGCAGATATTACTGAAGATTATATAGATTATGTTTTAAAAGTAGATACGATTGGTGAAAAATCTGGAATAGTTTCAGGAACTACTATGATTACAAAAGATCCAGTAGGTCTTAAAATAGCTCAAGATACCCTCAGTGCAATGATAGCAACAGGACTCGTAAAAGATGGACTTAGCTTCCAAACTGGAGCTGGAGGCATATCTTTAGCAGTAGCTGATTATTTAAGAGACTATATGATCGAAAATGAAATAAAAGGTAGTTTCGCATCAGGTGGTATTACAGGATATTTAGTGGAAATGCTAGAAGAAGGGCTTTTTGAAACCTTATTTGATGTTCAATGTTTTGACTTGAAGGCTGTAGACTCTTTAGGTTATAATAAAAATCATTTAAGGATGAGTGGATCCCAATACGGAAATCCAGAAGTTTCATGCGTAGTTGATAATTTGGATATTGTTATTTTAGGAGCAACTGAAATTGACACAGATTTTAATGTAAATGTAACTACAGGAGCTCACGGTATGCTAATGGGTGGATCTGGTGGTCATCAAGATACTGCTTTTGGATCCAAGGTTAGTATAATAGTTTCTAAGTTATTCTCATCTAGAATACCATTTATTAAAGATAGAGTGGATGTAATAACTACTCCTGGAAATACTGTGGATATTTTAGTAACTGAAAGAGGAATTTCTATAAATCCATTGAGAAAAGATTTATTAGAAAAATTTGCAGAAGCTAAAATTGACGTAATAGATATCCATGATTTAAAAAAATATGCTGAAGATGTAATGGGTGTTCCAGAAAAAATTGAAAAGACAGACAAAATCGTAGGAGTATCTCAATCAAGAACTGGAGATATCTTGGATTATATCTATGAAGTAAAGCATTAAGTTAAAAGTAAATTTTTCGTCAACATTATAGATTTAGATTTTATTAGGCTCAAGGGTACATTATGACTCTGAGCCTTTATTAATTGAAACTCTAGCTTTCTTAAATTACACAATTTCTTACTTTAACTATTAGACTCATTTGATCTAGAATGTTATAATCAATTATAGAGATACTTTTAAAATGTAGTTGATGAAATCACAGTTTGTTATTATAATATTTATAAGATTAAATAAGAGGGGATATATGAAAAAAGCTATAGTCTTAGCTGCTGGTGAAGGCAAAAGAATGAAGTCCAATACGCCAAAAGTTTTACACCACGTATTGGGCATTAGCATGCTGGAAAATGTTATAAGAGAGCTAAAAAAATCAGAGATAGAAAAAATAATTGTTATAGTAGGTCACGGAAAAGAAGAAGTAATTAAAGAAATTAGATCCTATGGAGATAATGTAATTTACAAAGAACAACCTGTTGGAGAAGATGCTCCATATGGCACAGGTTTTGCGGTAATGGCTGCTATAGATGAAATTGCAAAAGATGATGAAGTCTTAGTTGTATGTGGTGATACTCCTTTACTTCGAGGAGAGACTTTGAAAGAATTTATGAGTTTTAATAAAGAAAATAATTTCTCTGCAAGTGTAATGACTGCAAATGTCGAAGAAAATTATGGATATGGTCGCATAATTAAAAACACTCAGGGATTTGTTGAAAGAATTGTTGAAGAAAAAGATGCTACTGATAAAGAAAAGAAGATAACAGAAATCAATTCTGGTGTTTATACATTTTTAGGAAAAGCACTGTTGGAAAATTTAAATAAACTAGATACAGATAACTCTCAAGGAGAATTGTATTTAACAGATGTGGTAAAAATTTTAAATTCTCAAAAAGAAAACGTTGGTGGATTT
>JAAYEN010000216.1 GCA_012728775.1 Tissierellia bacterium | reverse complement strand
CTTTAATAATTCCAGTATTCCTTATTTTACATATCAATTAGGACACGTTAGTGCACCTTGGGCAAATGAGCTTAGATCAGGAATGTTCGAGTCCATTATGTCTGCTACTTTGAGTTTAGTTATGCTTTTATCAATTTTAGGCGGATATAAAAATATTCAAAAAGATATTAGTTCCACAAAGGAATTGTACTTCTATTTAATATTAAATTTACTTTTATCTTCCATTTTAGCTTTAATTTATACCAATGATATTTTCACAGCATATGTATTTATAGAAATTAACGCTATAGCTGCTTGTGCCATTGTCGTGGCTAAAAATGACAAAGACACTATAAAGGCTACTATTAAGTATTTTGTAATGAGTATATTAGGCTCGGGGATATTTTTATTTTCTATCTCAACTTTGTATTCAATAACGGGATATCTTTCCATGTCCTATATGAAAGAAGCTATTTCACTTATGGATGGTTCCTATTTGGTTCCTTTAACTACTTCTTTTGTGTTAATGTCTGTGGGTTTATTTGTTAAATCAGCATTATTTCCATTTCATACTTGGCTTCCTGATGCCCACGGTTCAGCAACTTCCAGTGCATCTGCCATACTTTCTGCTGTGGTATTAAAGGGATATATTATTTTACTAATCAAGGTAATTTACAGATTATTTGGAATCGAAGTAATTGAAGCCATGGGAGTTTTTCCAATATTTTTAGTTTTAGGTTTATTAGGTATGATTTTAGGTTCTGCCATGGCTCTTATCCAAAAGGATTTAAAAAAGATGATCGCCTATTCCTCAGTGGCCCAAATTGGATATATTTATTTGGGAATTGGAATGGGAAGCACTTTGGGTATGGCAACTGCAGGATTTCATATAATTGTCCATGCTCTTACAAAATCCATGTTATTTATCTCTGGTGGAAACTTATTGGAAATAGGAAATACTAAAAAAATTGAAGATTTAAAGGGATTGGGCAGGGTGGATAAAGTTTCTGGAATAATGTTTACCCTTGGTGGTCTTTCCATGATAGGTATTCCTATTTTATCAGGTTTTATTTCAAAATTTATGTTTATTAATGCTGCTTTGGATTCTAAATACATGGTGATAATAGTCATAGCGTTGGCTATTTCTACCTTATTAAATGGAATGTATTATGTGCCTGTAATTATCAGTTTATTTGGAAAAAAAGGCGAAAATGAAAATCTTAATTTAAATTTCATCTCCAGTGGAGTAGGTAAGTTATCGTTAATATGTCTTGGTGGATTAAATATTTTGTTAGGAATATTTTTCAGCCCAGTATTTAACTCAATTTTAGAGGGCATTGCACAAGGCTTAGGGTAGGTAGATTATGACTTTGGGAATTATTTTAATTTTATTTGCAGGAGCTATTGGAGTTCTTGTTACTAAGAATTACAAAAAAATAACCCTTGGATCTTTGGTTTTGGCTGGAATATTATCCATTACCTCTATTTTTAATGAAATTAGTTTGACTACATTCTATTCATTTTTCTTTATCCTAATAGCTGGGTTTGTAATGTGGGAATCTTTTTCTGGAATAGGAGAAGATTTAAAAGACAATTCAATACCTATTTATTATGCCATAGTGTTGGTCTTAGTTGCGTCTTTATGTGGGATAATATATTTTGATAATCTTATAATAATTTATTTGACTTTGGAAATTAGTGCCTTTTTGTCTGCTGGTTTAGTTATTATAAAAGATACGGAAGAAAGCACTTGGGCTGGTTTAAGGTATTTATTTTTATCATTACTAGCATCGGTGTTTTTCCTAATCGGAGTAGTCATATTTTATCGTATTACTGGAGCTTTGAGCATTACTGTTATTAATGAAAATATTATTCTGGCCCAAGGAAATGATTTAATTGGAACTGGACTAATATTTGTTTTTATAGGATTGGCTTTTAAATCTGCATTATTTCCATTTCATATTTGGTTACCTGATGCCCATGGAAGTGCGACTTCTAGTGCCTCGGCTATGCTTTCTGCAGTAGTATTAAAAAGCTATATTATTTTATTTATAAAGATACTTTATATTGGAATTGGGATAAATTTAGTTAAAGAATTTAACGTTTTGAAGATTTCTTTAATACTAGGAACGATAGCCATGCTTTACGGCTCGGTTTTAGCTATTATGCAAGAAAATATAAAATATCGAATTGCTTATTCTTCCGTGGCACAAATCGGCTACATATTTATGGGAATAGGATTGGGAAACAGTTTAGGATTGATGGCAGCTTTATTTCATATAATAGCCCATGGAGTTTCTAAATCTACTTTATTTTTAGCGGCAGGTAATATTATCCAAAAAACTGGCATCAAAAACCCTGCTAAAATGAATGGATTGGCTAGAATTTTACCATATACTATGGCAGTTTATACAGTGGGCGCCCTTTCTATGATTGGAATTCCTCTATTTGTGGGATTTGTTTCCAAATGGAATTTTGGTCAAGGAATTATGGAGTATGGAAGTATGCCACTAATAGTGGTTTTAACTCTTTCTTCACTCCTAAATGGAATATACTTTATGCCTTTAGTAATCAGAGGATATTTTTTCAAAGGGAATGAAGATCTCCAAGAATGGGGATTTAAAATCACTCATCCTCTTACTTTGTTAGCTAGTTTAATAATAATTACAGGAGTCTTTTCTAGTCCCATAATAGAAATACTCAAAGGAATCGTAGGAAGTTTATATTAAAGTAGGTGAAAAATGGATAACAACTATTTGCTTTTACTGCCAATTATAATACCTATACTTTCAGGACTAAGCATTAGAAGTTCTAATCTGGATAAAATTTATCGTCAGACGGGAATTACTGTGATAGTCAATTTTGTGATTCTTATAAGTATTTATTTAATGGCTAGAACTCCCTTGGACTTTTTAAATCTTACAGAGAATTTGACTATTAGATTGGGAGTAGATGATATATCCTTGTTTTTTACCGCTTTGGCTGGATTTATTTGGATATTTGTTACCTTTTATTCCTTTGAATATATGAGAATTGAAGAGGATGTAAAATCCTTTTATCGTTTTTTTCTAATATCCTATGGCTTGGTAATTGGAATTGGATTTTCTGGAAATCTTTTTACATTCTATTTGTTCTACGAATTTATGACTTTGATGACTTTGCCTTTAGTTACTCACGCTAGAAACGAAGAGAGTATTCGTGCTGGAATTAATTATTTAATTTACTCCATTGGTGGAGCAGCATTGGTTTTAGTTGCTATTATTTATTCCTATTATTATGGAGTCGTCACGAATTTTGTGCCAGGTGGAATGTTGGAGCCTTCAGTGTTTAGAACTCAAACTGCACTTATAGTTTATTTTCTAGGGTTTTTAGGCTTCGGATCTAAAGCTGGAATGTTTCCCCTTCACGCATGGCTTCCTTTGGCTCATCCTGTGGCGCCTGCTCCTGCTTCGGGAATACTTTCAGGAATTATTACAAAGGCGGGGGTTTTGGGAATTATTCGCTTGACCTACTTTGTTTTTGGGGCAGATTTTATTAGAGGTACTTGGGCCCAATACTTGTTAATGGGTCTTGCGTTATTTACCATATTTATGGGTTCCATGTTAGCTTTTGGGACGGATCTTATGAAGGAGCGTCTTGCTTATTCATCTGTGAGTCAAGTTTCGTATATTCTCTTTGGCTTGATATTATTAAATACCCAAGGACTAATGGGCGGACTTCTTCATATGACTTTCCACGCTTTAATAAAAAATATTTTATTTCTCGGGGCAGGAGCTATGATTTGCCAAAAAAATATTCATCTAACTACTAGGCTCCAAGGAATAGGAAAGGAAATGCCCATCGTTATGTGGACTTTTACCATAGCTTCTTTGGCTCTTATAGGAATTCCTCCTTTAGGTGGATTCTTGTCCAAGTGGTATTTGGGAATGGGTGGACTTAATTTTGAAAACTTCAATTTGGGACTTTTTGGAGTTGTGGTAATAATTATTTCAGCACTCCTCACAGGAGGGTATTTAATTCCAATTTTTGTAGATGCCTTTTTCCCTGGAGATGAATACGAATATAACAGATTAATTATTTGCGAGCCCTCTAAGTTAATGACTAGATCTTTAATGGCTCTTACGATTGCAGCGGTAGTAATTGGACTTTTTCCAGGACCATTGGTTAATTTCTTTCAAGGAATCGCCAGTACCTTATTAGGAGGTTGAAATGAGAGGAAATTTAATTTTAATATTTTTAGTTTTCTTCCCTATAATAAGTGGGTTTATTTCCTATATAATTGGCAGAAAAAATAGAGATGCGAGAAATTATTTTGCTGTATTTGTTTGTGCCTTGGAATTTGTCCTTATTCTTTCTTTTTTCAATAAATTAAATGAAGGAATTCATGGAACGTGGCACGAATTTGCAGGAATGGGTCTGAACTTTGGGATAGATGGATTTAGATATATTTATGGTGGAATAACTGCTTTTATGTGGTTGGGAACTTCCATGTTTTCTGTAGAATATTTTAAACATTATAGAAATCGAAATAGATATTATATGTTTATGCTTATAACTTTGGGAGGGACTTTAGGAGTTTTATTCTCCATAGATTTAATCACCACATTTATTATGTTTGAGGTGATGAGTTTTGCTTCTTACGTTATGGTAGTCCATGATGAAAAGGAAAAGACCAAAAAGGCAGCAGATACTTATATTGCTGTATCACTTTTTGGTGGAATGATTATGCTAATAGGAATAATGCTCATCAATCACGATTTAGGAACTACGAATTTTTTAGAAATCAGCAATATAATGGAAAATTACCAAGGAGATATTTCTCAAATTTATGTCGCAGCTATTCTAATGATGGTGGGATTTGGTTCCAAAGCGGGAATGTTTCCCATACATATTTGGTTACCCAATGCCCATCCCAGTGCACCAGCCCCTGCCTCTGCTTTATTATCTGGAATATTGACTAAAACTGGAATATTTGGAGCTGCAGTAATTTCTACAAATTTGTTTTTGTATGACGAATTTTGGGGAATGGGGATATTGGTATTTGGTTTAATTACTATGTTTTTGGGAGCCTTCTTGGCTTTGTTTTCAATAGATATAAAGAAAACTTTAGCTTATTCTTCCGTATCTCAAATAGGCTTTATTCTAGTGGGTTTAGCCATGGAAGGAATTTTAGGAGAACATAACGCTTTGGCAATAAGGGGAGCATTACTTCACATGGTCAATCACTCCTTAATAAAATTAGTATTATTTATGGTGGCGGGAGTAGTTTATATGAATCTTCACGAATTGAACTTAAATAAAGTTAGGGGATTTGGCAAAGGAAAGCCACTACTTCTTTTTATATTTGCTATGGGAGCTTTGAGCCTTGCTGGAGTTCCTCTATGGAGTGGATATATTTCTAAGACTCTACTTCATGAAAGTATTGTGGAGCATATTTGGGAGTTTACAAGTTATAGTATGGAAGCTAGATTTTTCCAATTTGCAGAAGGATTATTTATGCTAACAGGAGGATTAACTGCCGCCTATTTACTTAAACTATTCGTAGCTATTTTTTTGGAAGATAATATAGAAACCCAAGATAAAAACGATTCTTTCAATAAAAATTATATGTCAAAACTATCCACCTTTGGACTAATAGTTCCAGCAATTATCCTATTTGTTTTAGGCTCTTTTCCAAATATTATGGATAGAATTGGAAAGATGGGACAAGAGTTTTTCTTTGGACATGACCCCGCCCACGCAGTGCATTACTTTAATTTTGTAAATTTAAAAGGAGCAGCCATATCCTTATCCATTGGATTTATTGTATATTTTCTGATAATTCGTGTGTTTTTTATTGCCTATGATGAGAACGGAAATTCATTTTATGTAGACCCTTGGCCGAAGAAAATAAATTTAGAAGAAGGTATTTACAGACCTTTAATTAATTTTTATTTCCCAAGCATAGGCGGACTGTTTGCCAAAACCTTGGGGAATCTTCCTTCGAAAATTGGGAATTTAGAGGTGAATTTGTTCCAAAAGGTAGACGCTTTTTACATTGAGCAGATGACTCATTACGGTGAAATAAGGGAAGAAGGTAGATATAAAACAATTGTAGAAAAATTAAGTAGAAAAAACTTTCAATCTAGCTTGATGCAATTTTCTATAGCTTTAGTTATAATTTTAATAATTGTAGCGGTGATATGAAATAGGTGCAAAGTGGAAGTAGTTTAGGGTATAATAGAATTGATAAAATATATAGGAAAGAGGGAGAAGTATGGGACTAATTAAAGCAGGATTAGAAGCTGTAAGTTCTACATTCAATGACCAGTGGAAGGAATTCTTTTACGCTGACGCAATGAGTGCAGATGTTTTAGTGACCAAAGGTCAAAAACGCGTATCGGGAAGATCCTCAAATGTTGGATCTGATAATATCATTTCAAATGGCAGCGGTATAGCTGTTGCAAATGGACAGTGTATGATAATTGTTGAACAAGGAGAAGTCGTAGAATTTAGTGCCGAGCCTGGACAATATACCTATGACACTTCTACAGAACCTAGTATCTTTCAAGGGGATTTAAAAGATGGCATTATGGAAACCTTTAAAACCATAGGGAAGAGATTCACTTATGGTGGAGATACAGGAAAAGATCAAAGGGTGTATTACTTTAATACTAAGGAAATACCAGGCAACAAATTTGGTACTCCAAACCCTGTACCATTTAGAGTAGTGGATAAAAATATTGGCTTAGATGTGGATATTTCAGTTAGAGCCAATGGACTTTACTCCTATAAAATAGTGGACCCTCTATTATTTTACACTAATGTAACAGGAAATGTAGCGGGAGAGTATAGACGTGATGAAATAGACGCTACTTTAAGATCTGAATTTTTGAATGCATTACAACCAGCTTTTGCAAAAATTTCTGCAATGGGTATCAGATATTCAGAACTTCCAGGACATACCATGGAACTTTCCGATGCCATGAACGAAGTATTAAGTGGTAAATGGGGAGAACTCCGTGGACTAGAAATAATCACCGTATCCATTAACTCTATAACTGCACCACCAGAAGACGAAGAAATGATTAAACAACTTCAAAGAAGTGCAGTTTACAGAGATCCATCCATGGCAGGAGCTGCTATCGTAGGAGCTCAAGCAGATGCTATGAGAGATGCTGCAAATAATCCTAGTGGAGCTATGGGCGGCTTCATCGGAATGGGAATGGCAAGAGATGCAGGTGGAGCTAATGCAGATTCTTTCTTTAGAATGGCAGAAGAGCAAAAACGCCAACAACAACCACCATCACCACAACAAGGACAAGGAGGACCAGCACCAACAGGAGCAAGATGGTTCTGTCCAGAATGTGGCACAGAAAATAATGGAAAATTCTGTACAAATTGCGGAACAAAAAAACCAGAACAAGCTAGTGGAGCAAAGTGCAATAACTGCGGATGGGAAAATCCAGGCTTAGAAAAAGCACCTAATTTCTGCCCAGACTGTGGAAATAAGATATAAGATAATTAGCAGAGGCTTTGTTTTTTAAAAGCCAAACTTATTATAGTAAATAAGAAATGCCCGTAGGGAACTTGTTCCAAAAGCTGCGGGCTTTCTGATAATTATATGTGTTAATATGATATG